>CAKZZM010000062.1 GCA_937885465.1 uncultured Bacteroidales bacterium | reverse complement strand
CGGGATAAGAGTACCCGCTTATGGTGTCGTAGTATGCGTTATCGCCATAATAGGGTAGCATGTTGAAGGTCGCTACTTTATCGATATCGAAATTAGTTATAGTGCCATACTCATCAAAACCGTTGCTGACCTCGTACATGTTGATGCGGTTGCGTACGGTGTATAGAGGACCATATAACTCGCTTGCGGCTGTATCTGCCGCGTATGAGTCAGCAAGTTCTGCTGCTGCCGGGAAATAAATGGTGCTATCATTATCATCAACAGCCGCAATTACGAAGAGAGCAAGACCGCTTTGCATAGAGAGAAGCATATCTTCGTATCCGGTTACTAAATTTGCTTTCCATTCGTAAGTATAAGAAGGCTCTGCCGGAGTATTAGTCCCGTTAGCATCGAAGCATGCGTACAAAGTGATGTCAGAAAAAACGTAATCACCGTCATTGAACGGATCATATATCTTATCCGACTTTGACCAACCGAGGAACGGATAACCGAAGTGATCCATACCGTTGTATATAAAATTGAATTTTTCGTTCAGATCGGCGTAGAGAGGGTTCTGCATCAACGCATATAAGATTCGATCTATATAGACGGGTTGACCTGCCATATAGGTGGTTGAGGCTAACTCCTCACCATAGAGCATAAGGCGAATAGATACTGTTTCGCTATAAACGGTGTCGTTAAAAACAGTGTCGTTGTCACCGGTTGTGACGTTAACTTGTGCTTGTGAGCAGATAAAAGGCATTGCCAAAGCAATGCAAAACAGGAAAATTTTTTTCATAAATGTATGTTGTTGATTTATTATTGCAAATTATAATTCCCGACCACAAAGGTAATCAGAAAATTTTTAATAGCAAAGAGTCATTAATAATTTTTTTGATGATTTTCGTATTAATGCGTGATTTTGCATTTTTTTTTTTATAAAAATTTGTGTATATCGGAAAAAAGTAGTTACTTTGCACTGATTTTCGTTTTGAATAAAAATTAAAACTTTAATAATTATGACAGAAATTGAACAAAAAGTGTGCGACATCATCGTTGATAAACTTGGTGTTGATGCAGCAAAGGTAACTCGTGATGCAAGTTTCACAGCAGATCTTAACGCTGATTCTCTTGATACAGTAGATATTATCATCGAGTTCGAGAAAGAGTTCGGAATTACCATTCCTGATGAGGATACAACAAAAATATCTACGGTTGGCGATGCTATCGACTATGTAGAGAATGCAGTTAAGAAATAAGCCTTATTTGCAGTTAGTGGCAATACAGTCAAACAATGTGCTTCTCGTCAAGAGAAACACATTGTTTGTGTATCTTTGAAAGTACGGGCAGAGCCCTAAAGTGGAAAGAGAAAAGTGATGATAAACAGACGAGTAGTAATAACGGGAATAGGCGGTGTGTGTGCTTTGGGCGGAGATATGCCTTCTATCTGGGAGTCGATACTTGCCGGAAAGTCGGGGTGCGATAAGATATCGGTCTTTCCGACTGACAATTTCAAGACTCAATTTGCTTGTGAGGTTAGAGATTTTGCTCCGGTGGCGCTGGATAGGAAGGTTATGCAGCGTACTGACCGCACTATTCAGTTTGCGCTTGCTTCGGCATACGAAGCATTTGGTGATAGCAAGTTAGATTTAGAGCAGGTTGATAAGGACCGTTTCGGTTGTATCTGGGGTACGGGAATAGGTGGTTTGCTCACTTTTGAAGAGGGTATAATAGATTACGGCGTTAATTATCGTCTTAATCCTCATTTCAGTTCGATATTTATGCCGAAGTTGCTGACGAATATGACTTCTGCGCAACTGACCATCACCTTCGGTCTGCATGGTCCGTCGTTCACGACGACCTCGGCTTGCGCCAGTAGCGGTCATGCCGTCGTTTGTGCTGCCATGCAGATTGCTACGGGTCAGGCAGACCTGATGCTGACGGGGGGTAGCGAGGCGGCGATAGCAGAAAGCGGTATCGGCAGTTTCAACGCCATGCATGCTCTCTCTACCCGCAACGATAGTCCGGCAACGGCATCGCGACCATTCTCTAAATCGCGCGACGGGTTCGTCTTAGGCGAAGGCGGTGCTGCATTGATATTAGAGGAATATGAGCATGCAGTACGACGCGGTGCGAAGATTTATGCAGAGGTGGCAGGTTTCGGTATGACTTCAGATGCATATCATATAACGGCTCCTGACCCGACCGGTGAAGGGGCAAGAAAAGTGATGTTGCAGGCGTTGAGCAGTGCGGGGTTAAAGGCAGAAGATATCGATTATATCAATACTCACGGCACCTCAACTCCTCTCGGCGATATAGCAGAGGTGAAAGCCATTGAGCAGGTGTTCGGCGAACACCTCTATGATATGAATCTCTCTTCTACCAAATCAATGACGGGACACCTTCTTGGTGGTGCAGGGGCGTTGGAAGCCGCCGTTACGGCTCTATCCGTTGAGAGAGATGTAGTTCCCCCTACTATTAATCACGAGGAAGGCGATGAAGACCCCGCCTTCGACTTACGCATCGACTTCACCTTCAACCGAGCAAAGCAACGCGAGGTTCGCGCGGCGATGTCAAATTCGTTCGGCTTCGGAGGACATAATGTCTGTTTAGTGTTAAAGAAATTGTAAACTCTAAGTTTGCAAAATCGGCGTTTTTAATCAAAAGTAGCGTTTCTGAAAATATACTAATTTTAAGGAAATGCTGCTTTTTTTTAATAAAATTAGGCATTTGTGAGTAAAAGTATTGTGCTTTAATATATTTTGAGTAATTTTGCGTTGCATTTCCGAACAGAAATGTGTTAAAAGATTGTAATACAAAATGAATGCAGCAAAAATCGGTGAGAATGCCGGCGCAATTTGGGCAGCACTGCAAGGCGGTGCACTCACCACTAAGGCTTTGAAGAAAGCTACGAAACTGAAAGAAGCAGAACTCAACCTCGCATTAGGCTGGCTTGCTCGTGAGGATAAAATATCCTTTGAGGAGAATGAAGCAGATACGCTGGTTGCACTTCAATAATAGTCAACTTTTCTAAATGTTGAGTATTGAATCGAAAAAGACGTGAGAAAAATTTCTTTCGTCTTTTTTTTATTATTATTGCATTATTTGTAAAAAATCATTAACTTTGCAAAAATACGGGTAAAATGATCTTACGTTTTATATTTCCCGTATTTTCTATATTTTCCGGTTTCATTTTTCATTTCTAATTTCAGCTATGTTTATCATTGGAATAGCGGGCGGAACAGGCTCAGGCAAGACGACGGTTGTCAGGCGATTAACGGAAAAACTGCCTAAAGGTGAGGTGGTAGTTATCCCTCAGGACTCATATTATAAGGACTCTTCTCATGTGCCTGTTGAGGAGCGTCAGTTTATCAATTTTGACCACCCTGACGCTTTTGAGTGGTCGTTGCTTGAGCAGCATATTCGTGCTTTGAAGGAGGGTAAGTCGATAGAGCAGCCGACCTATTCGTATCTCACCTGTACGCGTCAGCCCGAGACGATACATATTGAGCCTAAAGAGGTTATTATCATCGAGGGTATCCTCTCGCTCTGCGATGAGAGTCTGCGTGAGCAGATGGATTTGAAAATATTCGTTGATGCCGATGCTGACGATCGCTTGATTCGTGTTATCAAGCGCGATATAGCGGAGCGCGGCAGAACGACGGAGGCTGTTATTGAGCGTTATCAGCGAGTGCTGAAGCCTATGCACCAGCAGTTTATTGAGCCGTGCAAGCGTTATGCCGATGTCATCGTTCCTCAAGGCGGACATAATAAGCCTGCTATCAATATGCTCGTGAAGTTTATCAGGCAGCAGATTCAGGACAAATGATGATTTGCCGCAACAGTGTGCGCGTAATCGGTAATGTTAGGTGATTGCTTTCATCATGTGTTAGAAGATTGAATTAGAGTTGTGAATAGTGCTGCGACATATAAATCGGCTTTGCATAAGAAAAAGACTTATCTTATTTCCGTTGCGTTGGCTGTGCTGCTTTTTGTGGTGCTGATGGGCATCGGAGTGGAGCAGGGTGTTCAGGTGGTTGAGCAAGAGGTGGCGGCAGTTGAAAGGGATACAAGTTTGGTACCCTTTGAGCAGTATTTTGTGCAGTATGCGCCCGAAGTGGGGTGGGAGTGGCAGTTACTTGCGGCGGTGGCGTATCACGAGAGTCGCTTTAACTCGAACGCTGTGTCATACAGCGGAGCGAGGGGAGTGATGCAACTGATGCCGAAGACGGGGGCACGGTTCGGACTAAACGATTCTACGATTTTTGAACCGGAGGATAATATTGCCGCTGCAGTCAGATATATAAAGAGGCTGCAGCAGCAGTTTTCTTTTATACCCGATAGTGCAGAGCAGACTAAGTTTGTGCTTGCATCCTATAACGCCGGTCCGGCACATATCCACGATGCCCGTCGCCTTGCGAAGAAATATGGCGATAACCCTAACAGGTGGAGCAATGTGGAGTACTATATGGAGCAACTGAGGTACGAGGAGTATTATACCGACTCGGTCGTGCAGTTCGGCTCTTTCAACGCTGACGAAACGGCGGCGTATGTCCGCGGGGTGATGCATAAATACGAGACCTATAAAAAATTGTAGCAAAATATTCTACAGAAAAAATAACGGTTTATTTGTCAGAATATGCGAAATATATTAATTTTGCGGTGTTTTTGAATTGCCGAATAGTATTCGGCACAATGGACAACGCTTGAAGTCGGGCGGGGAAGATTGTAATATTTTGGTGGTAATCGTAATATTTTGGTGGTAATCGTAATATTTTGGTGCTAATCGTAATATTTTGGTGGTAATTGTAATATTTTGATGCTATAATCAATTAAACTCTAAAAAACTATGGAAGATAAAAAGCGGAACGAGTGGGTTAACGATGATGATGCAGCCGAGCAGGAGAAAAATCAAGAGAAGTACACCGGTACAATTATTATCTCGTTTTTGATACCGTTGGTTGGTCTTATTCTCTATTTTGCTAAAAAGAATAGTAATCCTCGTCAGGCCAATCTGGCAGGTAAGGCAGCGGGGTGGGGCTTTGTATTCGCCCTTATCGTAGAACAAATATCCAAATTTGTATAATTGTTGCTTTTAAACGCTATTTAAATGCTGTTTCAAAGGCTTTTAAATAGCATTGAAGTGTTGCTGTCATTGGTGCGGCAAATGGTGTTATCATAAAAAAGTGGCTGCGGTCGCTTTTTTTTGTTTTTATTCTTGCTCCTGCGCTGAAAAATGAGTAATTTTGCGGTGTTTTTGAATTGCCGAATAATATTCGGCACAATGGACAACGCTTGTAGTCGGGCGGGATAGCCGAATAATATTCGGCGCAATGGACAATGCTTATTTGAAAGTGCCGCTCTGTCTTTTTTTAACATTTTAACAGTAACTGATGGTGGTTATTTTTCGTCTTTTTTTTACATTTTTTAAGATTGGTGCTTTCACGCTGGGTGGGGGGTATGCTATGATTCCTCTTGTTCAGCGTGAGGTGGTGGATAATCGCGGGTGGATAGCGGAGCGGGAGTTTCTTGACCTCATTGCTCTTGCGCAGTCTGCGCCCGGTATCATAGCGGTTAATACTGCAGTTTTTGTGGGCTATAAGATAGCCGGCGTGCCCGGTTTGTTGGCTGCGGTATTAGGGGCGGTGCTGCCTTCCTTCTGCATCATACTCTTGATAGCGATGGTGTTCACGCAGTTTTCCGATAACCCGCATGTGGAGGCTGTGTTCAAGGGTGTGCGCCCGGCTGTGGTGGCTCTTATTGCGGCACCATTGTACAAGATGGCAAAGTCTGCGGGGGTAACATGGAGAAATATATGGGTGCCGATAGCGGCGGCACTGCTTATTTGGAAAGGCGGGGTGTCGCCTGTGCTTATTATTGTGGCAGCGATAGCGGTGGGGGTGATTATTGCGGCGATACAAACGCCGCGAGAATAAAAGAGAAATTTATTGTTTGTTTTTTAACGTTCGGAGATGCTCTCCAATATTGAGAGATGCTAAAGAATAGCGTCTCTATCGTTGAACGTTCGGAGACTTTCACTACTATTGAGAGACGCTAAAGAATAGCGTCTCTACCGTTGAACGTTCGGAGACTTTCACTACTATTGAGAGATGCTAAAGAATAGCGTCTCTACCGTTGAACGTTCGGAGACGTTTTCTATTTGTGGTGTATGCTGTATCTACAGTTGTTTTTGTCGTTTTTTAAAATCGGGCTGTTCGGGTTCGGAGGGGGGTATGCTATTATCTCTCTGATACAGCATGAGATAGAGTGCTACGGCTGGATGACGCAGCAGGAGTTTGTGGATATAGTGGCAGTGTCGCAGATGACCCCCGGTCCGATAGGTATCAACTCTGCTACTTATGTAGGTTACAAGGCATGTCTGACGGCGGGTTATAGCGAGTGGATGTCGGTGCTCGGGTCGGTTGTCGCCACGAGTTCGATAGTACTGCCGTCGATTATTATCATGCTGATAGTGTGCCGCATCTATCTTCGACTGAAGGATAACAGGTATGTAGCAGGCGGACTCAGTGCGCTCAGAATAACCGTCATCGGCTTGATAGCGGCGGCAGCGTTGCTTCTGATGACACCTGAGAACTTCATTGACTATTGGAGTTATGTCTTTTTCGGCATTGTCTTTCTCGGGACCTTGCTCTTTAAGGCTCACCCTATATTGCTTATTGTCCTCTCGGCAATAGGGGGGTGGGTGGTATATTACCTGTGATTGCGAGTTGATGCGCTGTGCGCGGCGTGGAGGGTAGCAGAGAACGTTCGGAGACGTTCTCCACTATTAGTTATAGTGAAGTAAGCAAGTCAGGGGGACGCGAGTCGGGGGGACGGCAATACGAGCGGCGAAAGCCGCTTTTTTTGTGTTTTTTGCTTGTGTGCGTTAGAAAAAAATCGTAACTTTGCAATAATAAGCGGGTTTTTGTCAGGGTGAAAATATGCCTTGAACGGGAAGATGATTATAATAGCCTGCTAAATAGTATTACAGAAAAAATTTTTAATGCTGAATATGAACGTTTTAGAATTTATAACCAAACTATTTGGTAACAAATCTCAGAAAGATATGCGTGCTATTGAGCCGTATGTGGGCAAGATCAATGCTGCGTATCAGGAGTTAGAGCGTTTGTCGAATGACGAGTTGCGTGAGCGTACGGAGGGGCTGAAGAATCGTATTGCTGATGCCGTCAAGCCGATGAAGGACGAGATTGCAAAATTGAAGGCAAGCATAGAGCCTCTTCCGATAGATAAGCGCGAGGATGTGTATAAGCAGATTGATAATATAGAGAAAGATATCAAGAAGGAGTATGAGCGTGTGCTTGATGAGGTGCTGCCTGAGGCTTTTGCTATCGTGAAGGATACAGCGCGTCGCTTCAAAGAGAACGAGTCTGTTATCGTTACCGCTAACGATTTCGACCGCGACCTCGCTGCTCGTTTCGACTTCATCGAGATAGCGAATGATGGCGTGCATGCCGTTTATCATAACCACTGGACGGCAGGCGGCAACGAGATAACATGGGATATGGTACATTACGATGTGCAACTTATCGGCGGCGTGGTTCTGCATCAGGGTAAGATAGCAGAGATGGCAACGGGTGAGGGTAAGACCTTAGTGGCGACACTCCCCGTCTTTCTTAACGCCTTGACCCACGAGGGTGTGCATGTGGTAACGGTGAACGACTATCTTGCCAAGCGTGACGCGGAGTGGAATGGTCCGATATATATGTTCCACGGTCTGTCGGTTGATTGTATAGATAAGTATCGTCCTAACTCCGATGAACGTCGGAAGGCTTATCTCTGTGATATAACCTTCGGGACAAATAACGAGTTCGGTTTTGATTATCTGCGTGATAATATGGCGACCTCGCCTCTTGACCTCGTTCAGCGTTCGCATAACTACGCCATCGTTGATGAGGTTGACTCGGTGCTTATTGACGATGCTCGTACGCCGCTTATCATCTCAGGTCCGGTGCCGAAGGGTGAGGTGCAGATGTTCGACGAGTACAAGCACCGCGTGGAATTGCTTGTTCGTTCGCAGCAGACCCTGACTACCAAGTACCTTGCAGAGGCGAAGGAGAAGATGCAGTCGAGCGACAAGGAAACGCGCGAAGCCGGTGAGTTGGCACTCTTCCGTGCGTACAAGGGTATGCCGAAGTCGAAGGCACTGATTAAATATTTGTCGGAGCAGGGAATAAAAGTGCGTCTGCAGGCAACGGAGGAGTTCTATATGCAGGAGCAAAATAAGAATATGCATATTGCCACCGATCCTCTGTATTTCGTTATAGATGAGAAGAATAAGCATATCGAGCTGACTGATAAAGGAGCTGATGCTCTTGCCGGACAGACCGATGACCCGTTGTTCTTCGTGCTGCCCGACGTAGGCTCTGAGATTGCAGAGTTGGATAAGCAAGACCTTTCAGCAGAGGAAAAGCAGCAGAAGAAGGATGACCTGCTCAATAGTTACGCCGTTAAGTCGGAGCGCGTGCATACCGTAAATCAGTTGCTGAAGGCATACACTCTGTTTGAGAAAGATGTTGACTATGTGGTGCTTGATGACGAGGTGAAGATTGTGGATGAGCAGACCGGTCGTATTATGGAAGGTCGCCGCTGGTCTGATGGTTTGCATCAGGCAGTGGAGGCGAAAGAGAACGTGAAGGTAGAGGGTGCTACGCAGACCTTTGCTACTATAACCTTGCAGAACTACTTCCGCATGTATAATAAACTGGCGGGTATGACGGGTACTGCCGAGACGGAGGCAGGTGAGTTCTGGAATATATATAAGCTTGATGTTGTGGTTATTCCTACTAATAAGCCCGTTGCTCGTGTAGATATGAATGACCGCGTCTATAAGACCAAGCGCGAGAAGTATAACGCAGTGATAGCGGAGATAGAGCGTCTGATAGGCGAGGGCAGACCTGTGCTTGTCGGCACAACCTCGGTAGAGGTGAGTGAGTTGCTCTCTCGTATGCTTCGCATGCGCGGTATCCCGCATAATGTGCTGAATGCCAAGCTGCACCAGAAAGAGGCGGAGATAGTGGCAGAGGCAGGTAGGAAAGGCATTGTTACTATCGCGACTAATATGGCGGGTCGTGGTACAGATATCAAGCTGACGCCTGAGGTGAAAGAGGCGGGTGGTTTGGCAATCATCGGTACGGAGAGGCATGAGAGTCGCCGCGTGGATAGGCAGTTGCGTGGTCGTTCCGGCCGTCAAGGCGACCCCGGTTCGTCGGTGTTCTTCATATCAATGGAAGACGACCTGATGCGTCTATTCGGTGGCGACCGTATGGCGAAGATGCTCGATAAGGCCGGTATGGAAGAGGGCGAGATGATAGAGCACTCGATGATATCGTCTTCGATAGAGCGGGCGCAAAAGAAGGTAGAGGAAAATAACTTTGGCATTCGTAAGCATCTGCTTGAGTACGATGATGTTATGAATCAGCAGCGTAATGTTATCTATGCTAAGCGCCATCATGCGTTGATGGGTGAGCGTTTAGGCGTGGATATAACGAATATGATCTACGATGCAGCGGAGTCGCTGGTGGAAGATGCTCGCAGTGCGCAGGATTACGACGGCCTGCGCGAAGAGGTCTTCAAGGTATTTGCTATCGAACTGCCGTTTGACGAGGACACCTTCCGCCGCAGCAGACAGAATGATTTGGCAGAGCAACTGGGCGAGGCAGCGATAGAGTCGTTCAAGCGCAAGATGGATTATACTCGCAAGTTGGCGAACCCCGTTATCAGGCGGGTGTTCGAAGAGAAGGCTAATCAATATCAGAATATCCTTATCCCGATGACCGACGGCAAGCGCATTTATCAGGTTATAGTGCCGCTGAAAGAAGCGTATGACAACGAGGGTATGGAAGTGGTGAAATGTTTTGAGAAGCAGACTCTGCTTTATATCATCGATGATGAGTGGAAGGAGCATCTGCGCCAACTTGATGAACTGCGCCATTCAGTGCAGACTGCGTCATACGAGCAGAAGGATCCGCTATTGATATATAAGTTAGAGTCGTTCAATCTGTTCCAGCAGATGCTTAATAATCTCAACCGTCGTGCTTTGGCTATTCTTTTGCGTGGTCAGATACAGACTCGTGACCCGCAGCAGGTTCGTCAGGCGCAGTCTCCCGTAAGGCAAGATATGTCGCGTTACCGCACGCAGAAAGATGACGTAACGAGCCGCACTCAGGCACCGCAGATGGGGCAGATGTCGTCGAGCGGAGCGTTGCAGACCGCCATGTCTGCCGCACAAGGGCAAGACACACGGCACCAGCAGGTGACACAGCCCATTCGGGTAGAGAAGAAAGTGCGCCCGAATGACCCGTGTCCGTGCGGAAGCGGAAAGAAATATAAGCAATGTCACGGAAAATTAGCGTAAGATGTTGAGTGCTATTGTTTGGAATGTTGACCCTGTGGCTTTCTCAATAGGGAGTCTGCAGGTGAGGTGGTACGGTATATGCTGGGCAGTTGGTATCTATCTGTGTTACCTCGTGCAAGTACATCTGTATAAGCACGATAAGTGTCCGCAGGATTGGGCGGATAAGATTTTTACCTATATGACCCTCGGTGTTATCATCGGAGCAAGGTTGGGGCATTGCTGGTTTTATGAATGGCACGAGGCGGAACTGCTCGGCTTAGAGCCGGTGCATTTCCTTGGTCTCACCTTCAACTACCGCAACCCGTATATAGAGCACCCGCTCGAACTACTGAAAATTTGGCAGGGCGGACTTGCCTCACACGGCGGAGCGATAGGACTTATAATAGCAGCCTTGATACTCGACAGGAAGCATTTCCACAAAGGCATACCTTGGATCTTTGACCGACTGGTGATAGGCATTGCCATAACTGCTACGCTTATCCGCTTCGGTAACCTGATGAACTCGGAGATTTATGGTTTCCCGACCGATATGCCGTGGGGCTTTATCTTCGTTCGCGACGGGCAGACCGTTCCTTGCCACCCGACGCAGATTTATGAGATGCTCTATTGCATCGTGGCAGGCGTGGTGAGTGCGCTGATGTATTGGAAGACGGATGCCGCCAAGTATCCGGGGATAATATTCGGAATATGGCTGATAATAGTGTTCTTCACCCGTTTTATGCTCGAGTTTATCAAGTTCGACCAAGAGTTATTCGAGCAGGGGCATCTGCTGAATATGGGGCAGTGGCTGTCGATACCCTTTATTATATGGGGAATATACCTGATAGTGAACGGGGTTCGGCATGCACGCCGAGAGTTAAACAAATGAAATGTGCTAAGTGTGTAGGTTGTTAGCGGTAATATTTGTGGGCGTGATATCCTGTGTTGCGATGGCAGCGCAGGATACTTTGATTGTGCACACGGATACGCTTGATGCCCGCGAACTGACGCGCAAGGCTGATGACAGTTATCTGCTTGAAATAGTGGGTAGGCAGAGCATTGCTATCGCTTCTCGCGAAGATTCTATTCACCGTTGGCGATTAGAGAACGACACTACCACTATTATCCCCTTGCATCTCGGCTATGCCGATTCGCTTCGATGCGCCGACCAAGTAAAAAAGCAGGGTGGGACGACACCTTTGTGCCTGCCGTTGCTCTATTTCCCGCAGAAGCTGCTTTCGTTAAAGTGCGAAGTGCCTCCCGCCGGCACTATGTACGAAACGGCGGGGCTATATGCGAAGGATAGAAGTGAGCAGGCGGACTGTGCGAAGTACGATGTGCGAGAAGAGGCTCGCAGGTATATTACGACTCATGCGGCGGGGTTGTATAAGGGGGTGGCGAGAGAGCCGCTGTTTGAGTTAGACGGGGATGTAACGCAAGAGAGGTCACTATACGAGTTGGAAATCCCCGGTCGCTCGCTGGTCAGCGATGCTGAGGCAGAGGCACGAGAGAGGTTGCAGGCTATCAAGAATCAGAATAACCCGTGGTTCAAAGAGGCGAACCTGATGCTGCAGACAACGCAGAACTATGTGTCAGCCAATTGGTACGAGGGCGGCAATTCGTCCTTCGCTATTTACGGTAGTGCCAAAGGAACAATCAAATACGATGACAAGAAACGATACACTTGGGAGAACTATGCCGAATGGACGGCAGGCGGAAGTACGGTAGCAGGCGACTCGCTAAGAAAGGTAAACTGCTCCGATGACCTCTTTCGCCTATATTCGAAGTTCGGAATAAAGATAGTGGATAAGATTTACGGTTCTTTTTCCGCCGAGTACCGAATGCAGGTCTTCCCTACCTATAAGTCTAATACCCGAACACTCAAGACGGGGTTTGCAACGCCTATCCGCTTTAATCTTGCCTTAGGTATCGACTATAAGCCGATAAAAGGGCTATCGGTGGTGTTCTCCCCCGGTGCTTTCAAACTTGTGTATGCCAACGACACTCTCAACTCGCCTTATACCTCATACGGCATACCCAAAGGTCAGAAGACCCTTGCCGAGTTTGGTACGTCAGCACGAGTGGAGTGGACATGGAAACCGCTGCGGGAGGTGTCGCTCGAAACGAAGTTCTATACTTATACCAACTATCGAATGATAGAAATTGACCTTGAGGTGGCATGCGACTTCATCATCAATCGCTTCATCACTACCCGCATTATACTGCACCCTCGTTACGATTCCACCCGTATTATGGATAGCGATACGGCAGCGAAAATACAATTTAAGGAACTGATATCCGTCGGCTTCGCGCATAAGTTCTACTAATAGCGTAGATGTCCGCATCGGGCATTAATGTGCGATGACTCCTAACTTCTAAATAAAATGAATATAGCGATTTTTGGAAATACGAATAAGCGCTCAACGATTAACGAGGTGGAGCGTGTATTGGCGTTTCTTGACTGGCAAGGTGTGGGTCTTTTTCTCTCACAAGAGGTAAGGCACGAGATGAACCTTTTGGAGCATTATGAGGCGTTTGATCCGAATAAGGATCAGCATATCGACTGTGCCATCTCCGTAGGCGGTGACGGCACTTTCCTTACTACTGCTGCAGCTGTGGGCGATGCCGGAGTCCCTATTCTCGGTATCAACTGCGGACACCTCGGCTTTCTTGCAGAGACAGCCACGCAAGATATAGAGGCGGTGCTGTCGCGTTTGATAGAAGGCGATTATATAGTAGAGGAGAGGTCGGTGCTGAAAGTAACGACCAAGGGTGGCGGACATATAATGATGCCGTATGCGCTAAATGAGGTTGCGGTAATGAAGCAAGAGCTGAGTTCGATGATTGTGGTAGAGACATGTGTTAACGGCGAGTATCTGCACACCTATAAGGCTGACGGCTTAGTAGTAGCAACACCCACGGGTTCAACGGCGTATAACCTGTCGGTCGGCGGACCGATAATGTCGCCCCGTCTGCAAGGCTTAGTCTTGTCCCCTATTGCCACCCATAGCCTCAATGTGCGCCCGTTGGTAACACCTGACGATATTATAATAACCCTGAAGACCCGTTCACGCTCAGGCAGTTACCTTATCTCAATCGATGGACGCTCGCAGACGCTGAAAGAGGATGTGGAACTGCAAATAGAAAAGGCACCGTATAGTGTGAAATTGGTAAAAACGGCAGGGAAATCGTTTATGCAAACACTCAGAGAAAAATTATATTGGGGAAGATGAAGATTGTTTTTTTAGGAACACCGGATTTTGCGGCGGCATCGCTTGCCGCCTTAGTAGATAGAGGTTTTGATGTAGTGGCGTGCGTTACTATGCCCGACAAACCTGCGGGGCGCGGGCATCACCTGCAGGCATCGCCCGTGAAGCAGTATGCCCTTGAACACGGTATCCCCGTGCTGCAACCGGAGAGGTTGAAAGATGAGGCGTTTGTGGAACAGTTGCGCTCGTATAAGGCTGATTTGCAGATTGTGGTGGCGTTCAGGATGCTGCCCGAAGCGGTATGGGCAATGCCGCGCCTCGGCACCTTCAATCTGCATGCCTCACTGCTCCCTAAGTATCGCGGTGCCGCGCCAATAAATTGGGCGGTTATCAACGGCGATAGAGAAACGGGAGTTACCACCTTCTTTTTGAAGCATGATATTGACACGGGCGATATGATAATGCAGGAGAAGATAGCTATTGGAGAGGACGAGGATGCCGGCAGTGTGCACGACCGCCTTATGACACTCGGCGCGGATATGGTATGCCGAACGGCATCGCTAATTGAAAAGTGCGACGGGGAAGGCGTGGTAGTACCGACCACTCCGCAACCGCATGGGATGGCAACGGAAGCACCTAAACTATTCAAAGAGAACACCCGTATCAGCGAAGAGATGACGGCGGAGCAGGTGCGTAATTTCGTTCGCGGACTATCTCCATATCCCGCTGCATGGATAGACCTCAGAATAGGCGATCACCTATTCGAGAACACTAAGATATTTGAGGTTAGTAAGGAGAACGAGTGCTCCCGCTCGCGAAATATACTGCTGCAAACGGCAGACGGCTATGTTGAAGTTAAGCAGTTGCAGGTGCCGGGCAAGAAAAGGATGTCGGCGGATGCCTTTCTAAACGGACTGAGATGAACGCGCTTGAGTTAATTGATAAATATTATTCGGATAATCCCGAACTACGTCATATCCTGCTTGTTCACTCGCGTCAGGTGGCAGACCGCGCCTTGCAGATAGTGGATGCCCACCCCGAACTGCATGCTGACAGACTGTTTGTGGAAGAGGCAGCGATGCTGCACGATATAGGTATCAAGTTTTGCAATGCGCCGAAGATATACTGCTTTGGCGAGCATGAGTATATAGAGCATGGTTATCTCGGGGCGGAACTGCTGCGTGCTGAAGGGCTTCCGCGCCACGCCGGAGTGGCTGAGAGGCACACGGGGACGGGGATAACGCTTGATGAGGTGCAGTTGCACGAGTGGAAGATACCCGTGCAGGACTATACGCCGCAGACCGTAGAGGAAGAAATAATATGCTACGCAGATAAGTTCTTCTCTAAGTCGCATATAGGAGAGGAATCATCGCAGGGGAAGATAAGAAAGACGCTATGGATGTACGGCGCAGATACCGTGGCACGATTTGATAAATGGCAAAAAAAATTTTCGTTATGACAAATAAGGAGAAATATAAGCAGTTGTGTGAGCAAATTGAGTTGCCCCTTTTTATGCAATACTGGTGGTTAGAGGGAGTGTATGCCGGCACGGACTGGGATATTATCTTGATTGAGCAGGAAGGCGAGATACAGGCTGCCTTACCCTACCAGACCGACAAATGGCTGTGGCGGCGATATGTACACCCGATTGAGATGGTGCCGTACGGCGGACTATGGGTGAAACCCGAACTGAGAGAGGATAAAGAGGCGTTGAAACGGTGTTGCAACGATATTAAAACGCTGTTGCAAGAGGCAAAGGTGGGCGCCTATTCGCAACGATTCTTCCCCGATGAAGACCTCGCCCTCGCCTTTGTCGAGAACGACAGCAAGATAGGAGCAAGAAGAACATATATTCTGAAAGATATTGAAGACCTTGATAAGGTGATAGAAGAGTTTTCGCGTAATAAGCGGAAAAAATTAGAGAAGCAGACACTCACTTATAAGGTGGAGGATATTGAGCCGGAGGAGTTCTATTACTTCCACGTTGCAACCTGCCGTCAAAAAAACAGGAGGATGCGATATACCCGCGAGATGCTTCTTGTCATCTACGAGAAAGCGAAGGAGCGCGACTGCTGCCGCATCGTAGGCGTGCGCGATGCGCACGGTGAACTGCTCGCAGCCGCACTACTCGTCTGGGACAACAAATCGACTTATGTCCTCGCTAACACCTTCGACCATGACCACCCGTCCGGCGGGGCAAGAGAGCTATTGACACTCGAGGAGATAAAGCACGCCCGTAACATTCATACGCAACTCGATTTCACCTGCTCGCAAGATTACCTGAAGAACTACGGTGCTAAGCGACATCCGCTTTTTATCGTCCGTTTCGGCTCGCTACCCCTAAGGGCAGTCGGACGACTGCTGACGCTCTTCGAACGACACGCAATATAAAAATGAATAAATGACTAAATGGTAAGCGTCTTTGATTCTCAGTGGTGGCAAGAGGCAGTAGGGCGTGGAGTGCGCTCGAAGGCAGGAATGAAGTATCTCTTGATGCCTCAGTTGACCCCGTACCTCAGTCTCACCACAGGGAGAGCAGACATTACACTCGCAACACAAGGTTTGGCATACTGCTATCACCAGTTACCACCCGGTGAGGAAATACCAAAAGGCGCAGAAGAAAACTTTACAATCGGAAAGCGAATAACGTGGAGGATAAACGATATCAGCGATTTAGATGACGTACAATCCCATTTCTCCACCAATAAAAAACGCCAAATAAAAAAGGCGGCAGATTTAATCGTTAGTATAACTTTCCCGTCCGTTCCGTCCTCGAAAAACAAGTCCGTACTCGAGCCAATCAGTGCTATCACTCCGGAGCAGTTTTACGACTTGCATGCTTTATGGCTCAGTGAGCGAGGACGTAGGATTACTTACGGCAGAGAGTATTTTCAGCACCTTGCTTACGCTGCCTTTGAGCATCATTCCGCCGCTATCATCTCTCTTCGCAAAAGCGGCAAGGCAAATGAATTGTATGCCTGCGCTTTTCTCGTTTTTGATGAGGCGACCTGCTACTACCTCATCCCTACTTTCAATCCTCGCTATGCCGATAGCGGGGCGGGGGCGAGATTAGCATTAGAGTCAATACGCTTCGCTCACGAGCAAGGCTGCCGCATCTTCGACTTTGAAGGAGGAAATAACAGCCCGTCTATTGCTAATCACTACAAGCAGTTTGGCACAACACCGACTGAATATTTTACCTTAGAGAGATATTCCAATCCTCTCGTCAAAATCGCTGTTTCGCTATATAAACGCTTATCCCCCAAACCACAATGACTCAGACCATAGTGCCCCGACCATAATAGTGGAGAACGTCTCCGAACGTTCAACGGTAGAGACGGTGTTTTTCACCGTC
>CAKZZM010000061.1 GCA_937885465.1 uncultured Bacteroidales bacterium | reverse complement strand
GGATTGCTTCTTCAAACATTTTTACTAATTTTGCACTTTGATGTTGAACCTGCCATTTACTCTAAAACAGCAAATAAATTTGCATACCTCATATTTTTTTCGTAATTTTGCGCCAAATTTAAGAAAGGGCTGAATCATGTACTCAATTAGCGACATTACAGAATATACTGTTTTGCTTATTCGTAAATTTGCACAACATTTCGGTTTGACGGACAAGCAGGCTGCCAATTATATTGAGCGGTATGGTGCTTTGTCGCTTTTCCATAATAATTATGGCATTATGCACACTCTCTCGTTTGAAGATAATATAGAGAGTATTGCTGCGTATTGTCATCGTCAAGGAGGTTCGCTCGTATGAAACTGTATCATGGCTCTAATACGGATATTCAGCAAATTGATTTTGCGAAGTCCAAACCGAACAAAGATTTTGGTCGGGGTTTCTACTTGACTGCTGACAAGAGACAAGCACAGCAGTTGGCGGAGCAACGAGCACTTTTCTTTGGTGGCAAACCTGTAGTAAATACCTATCTGTTCGACGATAAAGCCTTGAAAGATGACTCTCTCAAAGTAAAGATTTTTGAGAACTATTCGGTCGAATGGGCGGAGTTCGTGGTCGCTAATCGGTTCAACCCGAACGCACAAGTCATTCATGATTACGATATTGTCTACGGACCTATTGCCAATGATAAGGTGGGAGTGCAGATTGAGTTGTTTACCGACAAACTAATTGACATGCCCACGCTTATTCAGCGTCTGAAATATATGCAGGGAATTACGTTTCAATACTTCTTTGGAACAGAAAAAGCGATAGCCCTCTTGCAAAAGATATAAATCATTATCTCTATGCCGATTGATTTTAACCATCTGACAGAAGAAGAACAGCGTGATTTTGAGTTTCTGCGCGAGCGTAAACTATCACAACTTGCTGCGTTGCTTATTGAGGAACGCGGACTAAGTTTTAACGATGCATTCCGCGAGTTGTATAATTCGGATATCTATACTAAACTCTCCGACCCTCGTACAGGTTTGTATATCCAATCGGCACGATATATCTATTCCTATTTAGAAAATGAACTAAACACAGGTAAAATCAACTAATCTAACCACCCGCCTATGGCATAAAACAACAGACAAACAACATACATAAATAAATAAAGCATTCAGCTAAGAACTTGGAATCTTGAAAAACTGCACACTTCTTAAGATTCTATAACCAAGAACAAGGCTTTTGAGTGCTCATGCGTAAGCGTGAGCCTTGTTCAGTAGATATTTGGTTATAGAAGGTAGTGCAGAATTCCTCAAGATTCCAGATTGAAGCTAACAAGCCTCACGTTTTTCGTGTATTACTAACAATTCACATAAAATCAATTAAAACCGATGCTCGATGGGATATAAGTGAGCAACTAATAAAATGAAAATTAAATATCTATTGGGAGCTGTACTATGCTGCTTTTTACTTGTTGCATGTCAAACTAATGACCCAGACAACAATTCGGGTAATGACAACAAGACGAACCATGAAGTGACAGAGGGATTGAATGATTTAGTAGATGGAATAGGAGATATTGTTGATACTAAAACTTTAGAGGATGGTTCAACCGTTATGGCAGATGATAAAGGAAACACCATAACTAAAGATAAAGAAGGCAATATCACTATTGTTACAAAAGAAGGCGAAACAATCCTCATTGACAATTCTATCAAAGAAGATAAATCCGCCTCCAAAGATAAATGGTATAATACCACATGGAAGAGCGGAGCCGGTAATGTTCCTCAACCCGACGAACCCGATATGAATTATAGGAAAAAGCAATTTGTTGAGACATTAAAGAAATACGGTTTTATCATTGAAGAGGTCAAGGTAGATAAAGATTCAACAAAAATAACTAACGATAATTTGGATGAATATACTTTGCATTTCCAAAACACAACAGCTTCTCTCAAAAAAGTATCGACCTCTACTCAGTACACGTCCAAAGGAATATATCATTTTATACGATATGATGTTAAGCAGAATGAGATCGGCGAAGGTGAAACAAAATACAGATTTGAAATTTTACGCAATGAGTGGGGTAATTATGATGCGAATCTATATAAGGATATTTATGAGTATGATTACGAATCAGAATCTTATATATTTTGGTATTCCGAAGGGATTGATGGCGTGGGATTAGAAAAAGATGATGCTATTTATACTTACGAAGGATATGACAATAGTAGTACAAAAGAAGACGTGCTTTCTAAAGATGTAACTACAACGTTTTTTAACTACCGCCGTATGAACGATACGCAAATTGCAGCAAGCAACAATACCGTATCATATATTCTAAAGGAAGATGAGGGTTCAACGCCACAATTAGAAGCATATGATTTAAATGGCAATCATTTGATAAGTTTTGATTTAGTTTCATTTCAGTAGTATTAAAAGCTTTACAATGAAAAAGATACTAATTTTAGCCATTCTTTCTCTAACATTTACTTCCTGTATGACCGTATCCGAAAGTCGGCGGCAATATATAGGAAAAACATATGTTGCCGAAATGGGCACTGGGAAAGTATATATTGAGTTTGCAAACGATAAGGATTGCCAAATTAGACCCTCAGAGGACTATATGGGTCTGTTTACATATCCATGTATTTATGGATCAGTAATGAAAAAGGTAGATAGTAAAGAGATTTCTCCCAACACATATCTATACGCGTATTTGGACGGCTGTGATTTTATATCAGTAGATTCAATATATTACGACAAGAAAGGGCAATATATCTCACTGCAAGAATATACGAAGAAAGATTTTCTTTCAGGATTCATTCTTGTAAATTGTATTGCTTTTGTTTATAATCCACAGAAGGATGAAATAATATGTATGACACCTAAAGATGTTGAGTTATTTTCCTCGCAGTTAGACAAAAAGATTAACGGTGATAATATCACAGTAAGAGATGATATGATTAAATTCACAGGTGCTAGAGGTAAAAGACTTCAAGAATAATAGAACGACAAATCGTTTTTACTATATCTATCTATTCTGTGTCTTACGTATTTCCCCTTTCACACTCTCGATAACTCGATTTGTCGGTTTAACTCTCGGCACATTTGCCGAGCAATTATACATCCAGCCTGCTCCCCATCCGAGGGCAGGCTCTTTCTCCATTGGTCACGCCATAAATAGTCGTGCCCTTAATTCTTTAACATACAATTATCATTATGAAGAGATTCATTTTCCTTTTCCTTGCTTTTGCGACACTATGTGTGCAGGCAAAAGAGTACGCTTACAAGAGCGTAGAAGGCGACCCGTTGCAGGCGCGTATTTACACCTTGGACAATGGTCTGACCGTGTATCTGACACAAAACAAAGCCAAACCTGAGATTCAGACGTATGTCGTTGTTCGTGCAGGCAGCCAGAATGATCCGTTGGAGTCCACCGGTCTGGCACACTATCAAGAGCACATCATGTTCAAAGGCACAAAACGTTACGGTACAACCGATTATGAGAAAGAACTGCCTAACCTGAATGCGATAGAAGCGTTGTTTGAAGAATACCGCCAAACGACAGATCCTGAGAAACGCAAGTCGCTTTATCATCAGATAGACTCATTCTCGTATGAGAATTCGAAGATTGCCATCGCCAGTGAGTTTGACAAGTTAATGTCAGGCATCGGGGCAATAGGGGTAAATGCTTACACAAGCACTGACCAAACATGCTACGTATCGGTTATCCCTTCCGGCGAGTTGACCCGTTGGGCAATGATTGAGTCCGACCGTTTCCGTAATTTGGTTATCCGCGGATTTCATACGAAATTAGAGGCTGTATATGAAGAATATAACATGTATGCGACGGAGGATTACGACAAGGTAAATTTGGCGATAGACCAAGCCCTGTACCCGAATATTCCCTACCGCCAACATACCATATTGGGTACGCAAGAGGATTTGAAGAACCCGAGTATAAAGAATATTATTACTGTCCGATAAAACTTTTTTTGATGCATCCCCCAAAAAAGTTTTATCGGACAGTAATAAAAGAAAATCGAGCAACGGCGTTTTGTACGGGACGATGCTATTAGGGCATACATGGGTTTTATAGATTTGGGATGGGAGCATGACATCTTTCAGGAAGTGTATGAAGAGGTCAAAAATCTTACTTTGGATGATGTTGTTGCATTCCAACAGCAGCACGTGGCAAATCATGCATACAGGTACATGATTCTCGGCGACAAGCAAGAACTGGACATGAACTTCCTGAAATCTCTTGGCAAAGTCAAGCAACTGACGCTGAAAGATATATTCGTGTATTAACATGAAGCGTTTATTGTTCATTACGGTCTGTGCAATGCAGGTTCTGTCCTGTATTGCACAAACCTTGACGGGAACTGTGCGCGAGCGTTCTACATACGATTTTTGCCTATGTAGACTCCTTGCTTCGTCGTGTTCCTAATGAGTTGAATATAGCGACAGCCCAACAGACAGACCGCTATGTGGTCAAAGCGGATTTTCAAACAGCATTCTGGCAAACTGGACTCATAGAATGCGGCGGCAAATGGCAACTGAACCATTCCGGCACCACATATCACTACTTTTGAGGATTCTACAAAGGTTACTATTTTTTCACATATTTCTTTTACCCACTTATCTGCTGAAGATAAAGTTTGGTCATGTTATCTGTATGCTTGTGTGCAATATGTGCAAGGTGATGCGCTCTCTAATAGTTCCTTGCGTGAACGCTTTGGATTGCCGGAAACATCATCGGGTAGTATTTCACGTTTGATTAAGGAAACCGCAACCAGACAGCTCATCAAACCTTTGGATCCGACAACGGCACCACGATATATGAAGTACATACCTATATGGGCATAGATTTAACTTGCTCGTA
>CAKZZM010000060.1 GCA_937885465.1 uncultured Bacteroidales bacterium | reverse complement strand
CCGAACTCTTCGAAGCCGCCAAGTCCAACGCCCAATGGCGCTACCGCTCGTATCAACGCATGCTCAGCACCGATTGGAGCAAGGAGTAAAAATGCTTCAGTGGCTGCAACGGCAAGCCTAATGCAGCCGAGATGCAAAACAAGCGGCGAATATGATTCGCCGGTAATGAACAAAGAAACTCGGCTGAGCCGATGTCGGCATCAAATGCCGACTAATATAAACGAGAAAAAGCTCGGCTATCAGCCGAGACAATAGACGAAAGAATGAACAATAATCAACAATAAAGGCACTTCACGATATCGGGAGTGCCTTTATTGTGATAGAGCTACTATTGTCGGCTTTTGCCGATGTCGGATAATATCCGACACAATGAACGAAGCGTTACTTTATCAGCCAAATGTGGCTAATGCGTTCGACATTACAATGAGCGATAGACTTGGGCGAAGATGTAGCCGCGAAGGGTGTGGTAGGTCGTGTTGCCGCTGCGAATCTGATTGCGCCAAGCGGTGCGGTAGGGTTCGAGCAGGTCAACATCCATCATGATGGTGTTGGTTTGTTGTGCGGCTTGGCGGAACTTGGTCGTGCAAGCCTGTTGCGCGGCGGTGGGACTGCCGGTGGGCGTGGTATAAACCGTGGTATAACGGCGGTCGGTGCCTTGACGGTAACAATAAGTGGTGCGGTGACGCTTGGTTATTTTGCCGGATAGGTAATCTATCGGGTCAAGATAATGAACTTTTGCCATGACTTTTTGTTTTTTAGTGCTACCCACTTGCCGCTTTCGCGACAAGCAGGTAACGAAAATGAAACATTCTTTTAATGAGCCAAGATTGGCTCATACATTCTTTTCAGCCTTGTGGCTGATGTCGGATAGTATCCGACCTAATGGACGAAACTCTCGGTCTTGCAACCGAAGTCGAAATACAATTTCGACAGTTATAAAAACGAGAGCTTACTGTCAGGCGGTTTCGGCGGAGTTAAACATTAGGACGGAATTAAACATTAGGACGGAATTAAACATTAGGACGAAATTAGACATTAGGGTTCTGCGGTTTCCTCCTCGTACTTGACGTGAAAGATGTAGGAAGTGAGGGTTTTGTACTTACGTTGTGCTTTCCATTGGGCTTTGTACTGCGCCCGTTGCGTGACATCGGCGAGGGCGGTTTTGACCTTGGCGGCAACGGTGGCGAAGAGGTCTTGTGCCTGCTTCTGTGCCGCTGTGGGCGGTTGGTTGTCGGTCGGGTGTTTGAGACGGACACCGATAGTTGCTTCATCGAACTTGCGAATCTTGAAATAGATTTGGTCGGTACGTGCGTACTTGCCTTTGTTGGAATCGTAAGGCGTTGCCATATTCATCTTTGACATAACTTCCCGAAGATTGCTTTGCTTCCGCTTCGGGGTCGGAAATTAAAAGTTAAACTAAATTGGAATTGGTCTAACTTTGCTATGTACACTCGCAGAGGTTCGACCGAGTGAAATAATCAAGTTTGGAAACTTCCATACAAAAGAAGCACTCGAAACCGTGATTGATTTCGAGTGCAAAATTATAGCAAAAATCTCCAGAATAAGAAAATTCAACTACATATCAAATGAAAGTAAAATAAAAATCAAATAGACGAGAAATTTCTCCTTATAGAAGTTAAACAGAATCAAAAATAGGATGCAAAATTAGTATATGTGTAATTCCGCATTGTCGGGAAATGTGAGCGCAAGGTTTCAAAGATTTTCTTTTTCTTGTCGCCATGAAAATCAAGGAGACCTGATTTCTGATATTTCTTCAGGAATGCGACTAATGAGGGTGCATCTTGCTCACAGGCTTTGCGAAGCATAGATTCAAACTCCATAGGAGTATAGAGGTCATACTGCGCTAATGCTTGTTTGTCAATATACTCGCAGTACTCCTCAAGGGGTTCGTAATCAACATCTATTACCTCTTGTTTCAGATTGCTACGCTCCTTGATACGGTCGGCAATGGTGTTGTCGTTTGCCGATAAATAGACATACTGCTTATCTACATGTTGTTCTGCGATGTAGTCGCCGTTGATATTGAAAGTTCTCATGTCCCCCATAATTGTAATTGCGGTTGGTTAAAGTTTTGTATTGATTTTTTGCTTTGCCTATGACTACCCATGCGGACATACATCTTTTTTACATGATTATTCTCTATGTATGGTCCTGCGATATTATTGACAACAGTCTGTTTTTCAAGGTCTGCAACACGCTGCTTCAATTGTTTTATTTCCTCCTCTTGGGCTTCTATTATGGCTTTTAGTTTGCTATTTTCTTCGTGCTCATTGCATAGTGCATCGCGCAACTGCTTTTTATCTTCAAGCAGTACGCTAAATTCTGACAGATGGGCAGCCGTCAAACTGTCCATCTGTTTAGAATGATTCAGCAATATGTCAATGTCTGAAGTCATTGTGGATATTGGTTACGCTTGTTAATCAGCCATTGTCGCTCGTTTTTCGGGAGTTGATACGCATTGTCATTTTATAACACTCACCACCGAGTACGGAGTCGCCTTCGTCGAAGCGCGAGAGGTCGAACATGACGGTGGATTTTGTATATCGGATGCCGAGGCGGTCGAATAGTTGTTTGGTGTTAAGATACAGGTAACTGCCGGATTTAAGAACGGCAAAAGCACTTTCGTCAATGGTGCGTAATACTGCCATATAAAGCACTTGTGAATCATCGCTATCGGGGGCTATCAGTATGCTGCAATCTGTAGTGAGTTGTAACTGGCTGATAGTATCGGCGGTAAAACCGAGTTTGCCTGTCGCTTGTATTGTTGCTTTGAGTTTCTTTGTAAACTCTTTGGCGTTAAAAATTTGTCCTATCATAATTTATTTTTGCTTTGGTTTTATTTATTTGCCTTGAAATTTGCCGCAAAGGTACAAAATATTTTTCGCATATACAAATATTTTAGGGTAAAAATTCATTTTAGTCCCTATTTGTTGTGCATTTGATTGAAAAAAATAAAAGCAATGACGTTGTGGTGTCATTGCTTTTGGGTGGTGTATTGTACCACTCATTACGAGTTCAAATGAAATATCTGCTGTCTTTATATCTTCTTATTACGACAAATCATAATGGTTATATGGAATATTGAGAATTTAATTAGAGAATATGAATTGGTATATAAAAAGTAGCATTAATGGTGGGATAATGCTACTTTGAGGATATGACCTTGCTATTAGATGTATATACGTTATAGTCCCAATCGGTCATAGACCATTAGATATATTTAATCTTCAAAGGTAGAATATTCGGAATAAGGCAGGTGAATAGAAGCATGTCGAATACCTTTATTTGTATTAAAGATAAAATATAAGTCTAGTTTATCTATTGTTGCGAGAGCAATGATATTGTCACTAATGGAGTTCCAATTTTCTTTGATATAAGTATTTAAGTAGTCATCGGTTATAAGATATTCAAGACCACCCATTTCCGGAAGAATAACATAATAAAAGACTTGATTGTTGTTAATATCCAGCATTATATTGCGTAATGTTGCATCTCCCATATAATCAACGGGTAATTTATTGTTTTTCGTTTCAACAAGAGTTTCAAACACTTTGGGGTCGCAACGGAAATTTTCACCTGCCGTTTCTGCTTTATAGTATTCTTCGGCAGTAAATATGCAATTATATAAAGATGTCTGGTTTTTGTCTTGAAAACTATGACACAAATCGTAGCCATTATCAAAGATTAAATGATAAAAGTTGACTAATTCATCATCTGTTTCTTGAGCGAACTCTTGTAATAACTGTTGCCGATAGACTACAGAATATTCTTTAATGAAATCCATATCTATATCAGAAATCTCGTTATACGGGAATTTATAATTATAGGTAATGATGTGGTTTTCATTGGTTACACTATAAAACAACAGTCCGTTCATGTCTTTGGGCAGATCCTCATTCATGGCTTCAATTGTGGATTTTATGAGATAGTCTTTGGATACAAGTGATGTATTAAAAGGATTGCTTTGTAGCATATTTAATCCCACTACATAAGAAATCATAGAAACTACAAATACCATCAGTAAAACTATTTCTGTTGGTTTCCAAGTGCGGTTTTCTTGTGGTATAACCTCTTTAACTTGTTTGGAACATTGCAAATAAGTGAACCAAGTTATAGCCCAAATTATTGACCGAGCGAAGTCTTTAATAAAGGACTCGTCATCTATCATAACTGCAACCACGAGTGTGAGAATAGCATCAACAAAGTGCATTAAAATATACACATTGGCTAAAGCGACTGCGTTAGGTTTACGTTTATAGAATGCGATGATAGTTAGTATTGCCACTGTGAGGAGTGAGCCAAGATAACCTGCATATACAATAGTAGAGAAAAGCGTAAAGCCAAATTCAGAAACTTCTACAAGTGTGCGGATGCAACTTACGATGGCACCCAATCCGACACCAACCCATAAGAAGAAAGTGAGCCAGCCGGAGATTTGTCTCGGTTCTTGCGGATTGTGTTGTAATAATTCCTGTTCCATAAGTTAATATAAAGTGAATGATTGAGATTTTAGAATTTTATTATCATAGAGAATCTCTACTTTATAATTACCTTTGGGCAGTTTGTTTCCATCTTTTCCCAATACTTTAGAAGCAGAGAATGTTGACTCACAGGTATAGAATGTTATGTATTCAGAATGAGTAGAATATAATGTTTGGTTGCTATAATTATTAGGACCATATAGTTTGAAAGTTATATTCTTTGAACCATAGGATGCGGCCTTACCTGTAAACTTTATCCATATATAATATGAGTCAGAAGAATATAAGTATTTACCAAAGTCGTTTGCAATGCCACCGTTCTTTTTTGTACTTGCAATTTGAATGCTGCTAATTGTTATAGGAACCGTTTGTGTTTGTTGTGCATTTCTGAGTTGTGTTTGCAGGTTGGTGATGGTTTTATTATTCTCCTCAATTGTTCTTTGTTTGCGCTCACTTTCTTGTCTGTAGGTATTAGTTAACTGCTTTTGTGAATATAGGTCATTTTGTAATTCTTGGTTGTGTTTTGTGAGATTAGTACTATCTTTTTGTAAGTTAGCAATATGACTATTGGCATAATTGAGGGATTGATGGGTGTTGTACAACTGTGTTTCAAGCGTTGTAGAATCTCGTTGCAATTCCCGGATATATATTTCTTGTTTTGCGTTTGTTTTTTCTAATGCATCAATCTGTCGTTGTTGTTCACTTGAACGATTGGCAAGAACGATTACAAGTATAAAACCTATGAGCAGAATGATTGACAGAACTGACACTATTGTAGTTCGTTTTTTCAGGCGATTAACACGGGCATTTTCCTCTTTAAGAGCAATGTTTTCTTGATTTAATTTTCGTAATTTAGAAGCATATCCTGCCAATGCGACAGATGCATTATCGCTATAAACAAAAACGTTAGCATAATCTTTTGTGGCATTTACTATAACGGAATTGTCCGTTTCGTTACTAAATTGTTTTTCCTCGGTGTTACTGGTGGAAAAATTGACTGGAGGCAGTTTGGAAAATATTGTTCCGTTGTCAGATATTTGTTTAGCGAGTGATTTCGATAGTCGTTTAAACTCAGATGATATTTTGTAGAGTTTATCCACATTGGATATTATATCACCATTATCGTTAAACTCCAATATATCTCCATTGACAACCCAATTATTGATATTTTCATCGTATATTTTCTGTAATTGTTTAAGGTCGTTGATTATCACCCCATTCACCACACTACAGATTCCGATATATTTGCCATGTTCGGATAGTTGGCGAATATAAGTATAATACATCAAATCGTTATTTCGATGAATAATCAGTTGCGAAGGCGATTTGATTTTGTTCTCGTAGCCTTCTAAAAGAGTATGCGTGTAGTCATCCGGATATTGTGTATAACTACCAGTTAATTTGCCAAACAGATATACAGAGATATTCATTATTTGAGTACGAAACGAATGGTTTTGTTTACATTATCCGTTGAGAAGGATTCTACTTGATTAAGAACGCCATTGCCTAACAAGAGCGGTGCGTTTTCATTATCACTGACACTTGCTTTGACGTTACGACAAGCCAAATCACCTATTTTGATTTCGTGAAGATTGATAATCATATTTTGCACGATACTACCATCAGCGATTGTAGAATAGCCGTATCCTTCAATATCATCGGCACTTATGCAGCCTTGTTTGGCAAGTACATAGACTTCGGCGATGGAGAGCGTAAGTCCCGAACAGCCCGTATCGAAAATCATCGGGAACTCGGAGCAGTTGTTGATTTTCACTTGGATAGTGCGCACGCCACCATAGTCTTTGAAAGGAACAATGACCTCGGATGAGTACGAGTAATCGTCATCATATATATATTCTAATGGTGCCGGTTTCGCTTTCCTACCACAGGAACACGAGACCAGTATCACAAATAATAGTAGAGTTATTTTTTTATGTACCATGATTTTTTATCTAATATGGAGTCATTTCTTTGTAATCTGCATGAAATGATTACTTCGTTTGCATTTATAGAACTTCCGTCTTTTAACGGATGTATAGTAAGATTCGTTAAGTTCTTTGTTTCATCAGGTTTTGAAAATCCATCAACTCTCCAATAGAAATTTTCTTTTGGAGGGTTAATCAATCTCACAGAATAATCCTTCGCTATTGTTAAAGAATCGGTAGTTATTCCATCAATGATAATGTATGAGCCAGACAATGGGGCAGTTTTATTTTTTTTAGTTCGTTCGGTTTTAGGTTTTGCCTTTTCGGTAAAATCTATATTCCAAACTTGATTAACGCATAGAAAGATTACCAACAAGAGAATTAGGAATGTGAATATATCGCGTAACCACATTCTTATCTTACGATTTAATGAGGGTTGGGGATATTGAGGTTGCTGTATCGGTTCCACAGGCAGTCTAAATGAAGGGATGATTTTTTTGATAGCACTAACTAATTCCTCAAGTGGTTCTTTTATTTGCCCAACCGATTGTTCCACTTTTCGAGTAGCCTTATTTTTCCCTAAATCAGATTTTAGTTGTTCGATATCATTTTTAAGTTGAGCATTCGCTTGTTCTAATTGTTGTTTGTGTTGTTTAAGTTTGCTCAATTCTTGTTGTGTTTGTGTCTGTTGAGAAATTAGGTTTTCTACTTGTGATTTAAGTTTGGCATTTTCTTCAGTCAATTTTACATTTTTTGCTCTTTCAGGTTCTATCTGTTGATTAAGTGAAGCAATCTGTTTATCTCTCAAAGTATAGTTGGGCGAGACTAATACTTGTGATGCATTTTTCAACGATTGCCAAAAATACGAACTATTTGTTTCATTCAGATTAAAACGAGATACGGCAGATAATTGTCCAGATGTAATGAGGGTAGGAGCTATAGGAGCAAAAGTTAATCCGCCTATTTTATCTAATAAAGTATTGCAGATTTGTTGAAGAATAGTCTGTTTTTCGAGGAAATTTGCAATAATATATTGTGTTACATTTCCATGTTGTCTGACTATTTGATTACATACTTGAGTGTTATAAGCGACATCGCATAGTGCAAATAGATTTTCGACATCCTTGCAATATTCATTGTCAAAGCGAATTGTTAAGCCGAAATATGAACCTGTTCTGCCGGTATGGTCGGCAAAATTGTTATATCGTAGATATGAATAATAAGTACAATATCCATTATCCGTACTACTCACCTCAATAGAGAACCTAACATTCTCTGCAACATTTTTAACATTATAAAAACGTTGCATAGAATCCTTGGTGGTTCCCCATTCAGAAAATGCGGCAGGCACTCCGTGGAAAAAGAATTCAACGTTCATACTATTAACCTCTTATATATTTGATTATTGTTGCCCATAGTGCAGCGGGGAATACAGAAGATCCAACCGAATACTTTGTTTTTGTTTCTGTACCCACTTTATATGTATTAAATGTTCCGGTTGAGAATGGGAGCAAATCGCAGTTATATGGACGCCAAAGAGAAGTAATAGGATTAGTATTTTTGAAAGGTTCAAAGATACCTGTAAAGTGATCTGCTATTTCTTTTAGCATCATCTTTTTATTAACATGTGTTTGGTCAATCATTAAGTTTGTTGCATCAATTTTATTATAAAGGAACACAACCTTATCCTTACTATTGATTTTTGTTTTCAAAGTTTTCACTTTTGCAACATATTGAGCCAGATTATATTGCTGACAATTGGCCTTTGGAATCCAGTTTGGTTCTAAAGTGATTGCCCAAATTTTACGTGAACGACTTGCAATAAGTTGGTTGATATATGCAGGAAACATTCCATCCGGATTTTGTATGGAATGGTAATGCTCTCCCGGTGCTTCTAAAATTTGACAGATGCGATTGCCTCGGCTATCTAACACTTCTAAAAGCATAAAACTTAGCATATCCGTACTACTAGCTGCATCCTCGTTATTTACAAAAGTAGAATACTGGTTGCACATATTTTGATAGTTATCATCATACGCAGGTCGGAAATCGCGGATAGGGTTAATAGAATATCCATTTTCTTGAAGAAAACGTGCAAGACGAATTTGTGTCATTGTCTTTCCACACTTACCTGGTCCGAAAAGCACCACGATAGGAGTTGTAGTATCTGAAATAGTAATTTGAATTTGGTTATGGTCTTTTATCTCCGTTGTAGTTAGTCCTGCTATTGGTTCGTTTGCTGTTGGTGTTTCTGTTATATCAGTATTTACATGTTCAGATGTTTCCTGTTGTTGAACATCTATTTCATTATTATTAATAGTGCTATCTACTATTGGCGTATTAGTGGTTTTAAGTTCCATGTTATTATAAATTTAGAAGTTTGACATCCAGTTATTTTTATTGTGTTCTCTAACTGCAATATCGAAGAATGCGAATGCAGCTAAATCGACGATGATAGAGAGTAATATCCAATACCAAAGTGTATAATCAGTCTCTTTGAAGCGGCCTGTGAAATAATCTCCCCAAACTTTTGTAACTTTAGTTAACCGATCAGAGCGATAAATTTTTGCATCAGGTTGATATTGGTTTCCAAATGAGGATTCAAGCATTGCATAACTTCTATCAATGATTTGCCGTGCTTTTTTTAATACATCCTCTCTATCATATTGTGGGTCATCCAATTCTTTAAGCACAACATTAATTTCTCTACGAATAGGTTTAACTTCATCAATCTTTACTTGGAAGTTTGTAATAAATGTCCTAATTTTCGTAGCATGTTGTTGCGCTTTGACTTCCAATTGTTCCTTTACTACATTATCATAATATTGACAAACCTGATTCCGTTCTTGTTTTGATGTATTGCGAGTTCCACGCCGTGTTATTGTGCCGGTTTTTAAGTTAAATAAATCTTCGATGGCTGCCAATTTGGCTTCTGCCTCCGGTCCAAATCCAAATCTTTGCGGATTATCTATTTCCTGTTTCAGTTGGTCAAGTGCCATTTTAACTTTTGCCTCATAATTATTCCATTCATCCATGTATTTTTGGATATATGTTGTGGTATCGGTAAGTGTTTCAAGTTCATTATCAATATGCTTCAATTCTGTCACGGCAGTTTTCTTCGCCATTTGTTTATAGAAGAAAGTATGTGCATTGGTTGGCATACTAAAGCATAGCCAAGTAACAAGGAATCCTATTAAGCCTATACTAAATTTCAACTTGCGATGCTCAACATAATCCTCACCACCAAGGCTATTGAACATTAACATCGTAAAGTAGGAACTGAGCACAAACAATCCTATTACTGCAATCCAAAAGACGAACTTTGGTATTTGTGCATTTTCAAGGGTTAAGAATAAAGACTCAGTTGTTGACCAACAACTGACAGCTGCAAATGCGAGAAAAGCAAATGCGCTAAAAAACATAAGAAATTTGTTAGAATTATTCATAGCACTTAAATTTTAATTGCCTGCAATGGCGATAATTATACTTAACACGACAACTACAAGGAAATATATTCCTCCTGCTACTGCCCACTTATGTTGGCTATCATCAAATTCATCAGGTGTTTTTTCATTTTTCTGCTTCTCCCAAGCCCATTTGCTTCCCTTTGCACCTAAGACGAACGCCATCACAATGTTAACATAAGGAATGAGCGTGAGGAAGGCATAACCTACACCTGTACCGATACCCCAAATCCAACCAAAGATAAATGCTCCCCAGTTCCACTTATGAAGACACTGTGGTTCGGGAACGTTGACATTCTGTTCATTTTGAACATTCTGTTTAATTTCATTGTTTTCCATAACTTATTGATTTTATATTATACTTTTGTTATTATTGGAAATAGTATAGACATAAAAAAGTTGCGTAGACTCCGTTGTTGGTCATCTACGCATTGGGGCTCTTCGCACAAGCCATTAAGTCAATAAACAACAATGAAACCTACGCCAGTATGAAGATGCACACCATTAAATGATAGTACATTTGTTTCATACCCGTAGGCATCTATTGTTACTCTGTTTCTTTGACTTAAAAAAGTGATAGAAAGTGTGCGAAGCTTCCAATGCGTCAACAAAACAAAGCGTCAATAAACGCCTTTAATATGTCTGCTACAGTGATCTCTCCCTATAGCCATTACCCACCCAACCTTCGCAGTGGACGACATTGGCGTAGGCAAAAAGGAATTTGGCAAAAAAGATGTTGCATACATCTGTCACCCAAAAACCGCTGCAAAGATACAACATTTTTTCCTGTTTACAAAAGATTTTTTGATTTTTCTTGATTTTTTTGTGGTGAGGGTGAGGAGATTTTTTTTTGGGGGGGGGATGATGGAGGTGTCGAAATGGCATTTCGACAGTTATAATGACGGATATGGGGATGGGATGTCGGGATTCAATCCCGACGGTTATAAAGACAAGAGATAGGAAGCGGTGGTGCCGAAATGGCATTTCGACAGTTATAATGACGGATATGGGGATGGGATGGTGGGATTTAATCCCGATGGTTATAAAGACAAGAGATAGGACGCGGGGGGGGCGAAATGGCATTTCGACGGTTATAATGACGGATATGGGGGGGATGTCGGGATTCAATCCCGACGGTTATAAAGACAAGATAGGAAGCGGTGGTGTCGAAATGGTATTTCGACGGTTATAATGACGGATATGGGGGGGGCGGGATTCAATCCCGACAAATATAAAAACGAGAAATTAACTGCACATAAATGCGCAGGGCAAGGACACTATATGTCAGCCACAGGTTGAGCTGATACGCGACAGGAGTGGAGATTTCTATATCAGCCACAGGTTGAGCTGATGCGCGATAGGCGAGGAGATTTCTATATCAGCCACAGGTTGAGCTGATGCGCGACATGCGAGGGGCTATCTGCTGTTGGGGGATGATTTGAGGGATTGATAAATCACTCAGCGGATTTGAGTTCTTGGTAAATCATGGCGCGGATGAAGTTGTCGAGGCGGTAGTAATGCTTCGGCTTGCCGGTCTTGGGGTCGATGGGTGCGGCGGGGTCGGCTTTGCGCTTCAACTGCTTTTGGTAGCGGTCGTTATAGGATTCATAAAGGGCGAGTCCCTCCGCTGTGGGTTGATTCGTGGGGTCGGCGGCACGGAGGATGGCAGTAGTCCGATGGCACGCCTCGCGGAAACGGTTGATTTTCTTCAACTCCTCGCCTTGCGGCGGGTTCTTGTCCCAGTCGCGCGGGTGCTTGACACGATAGGCTTCGGGTGTGCCCTCGTGGACTACTCTGCCCTTTTCATCGCGATAGACTTTGCGGCGGTTGATGACTCCATGTTTGGCAATGGCACCCTTGATTTCCTTTACAGGGTCTTGATAGATTACTTCTGCCATGGTGGTATTCTTTTTATTATCAGCCACAGGTTGAGCTGATGCGTTCTTTTTTTGATTAGCCCAAATTGGCTGATGCGTTTTATTTAATCAGCCAAAATTGGCTGATACATTCTTTGTGGGTATTGTGTGCCTTCAGTGATGGTTGCTGACTAATATACTAATCACATACTAACCATATACTAATCACATACTAATATCATACTATCGATTGCTTAATTATGGGTGCAAAGGTAGTACATTTTGGTGGGATGTACAAGAGGTTTTGTGAGTTTTTAGGAAGTTTTTTGCATGATTCGGTGATTTTTGTGGGAAATTTTGCGGGATTTTGTTGGAGATGTGCGGGAAAAGTTGTATCTTTGCGGTGTTTTATGAAATGGAATGTTCTTTTTTAGAATGTAGCATTTCGTAGGACAAGTGAACATTAACATTTTGAAAATAGATGTATTCATCAATTATTAAGTGAACACCATCTGGGAAGGCGACGAACTTGCCAAGAACCTGCCCGCAAAAGTGAA
>CAKZZM010000059.1 GCA_937885465.1 uncultured Bacteroidales bacterium | reverse complement strand
TAGAGCAACAGCCTTCTAAGCTGTGGGTCTTGGGTTCGAATCCCAACCGGATCACTAACGGAACAAAACAACGATGTTTGTTAAGTGAAAACGATGTAACTCTTTGTAAATCACGATGTACTAAAAGTTAAGAAACAATGTTTTCTTGACTTTTTCTGCATTTTATATGGTGGAATTAGCCAAGATTTTTGACAAAAGTAAGTAGGTCAAGTCCAATTTATACCCAATTAGAAACCTTCAAAAAGTGCGTAAATAGTGCGCAACAAAAATTATGGCTAAACTTACATTGTATCTCGACTTAAGGTTGCGTTTATTTGTGTTATTAAGTAATCACAAAAAGTTGTATGGTGTGGTATGGATTGGTTGAGGAACACCCGCACAAGTTCGTATTTTTCTTTGAGTATTATGAACGGAATAAGTAGATTTTGCAACAAAAACATTACAATTCTATTTTTTTTTGTAAAAAAATTACTTTTTATGCTAATTTTTAGAAAAATTGTTGTATCTTTGCATCGTGAAAGATAACAACGACAATTTATTATTACTACTATGGCAAAAGTTATTATAGAAGAGGTTAGCCAGACCGACAAGGCAGGACTTTTTACAATTCGTTTTGAGGGCGAGGCGGTAACTGAATTTGAAAAATTCATGTTGCAATTTAAGGATAATGCAGAACGGCAAACAGAGTTGTCGGTTATTCTTAATGCCATCAATCGTATGCTCAACGCAAGTGGCTTTCTTGAACGATATTTTCGTTATGAGGGAAAAATGTCTGATAGGGTTGTTGCACTACCTGATAATATGGAACGTTTAGAATTGAGATTATATTGTTTGCGCCTATCTGATAGCATATTGATTGTTGGTAATGGTGGTGTAAAAGACACGCGCACATATCAAGAAAATCCAGACCTTAATGGATATGTGATAACTTTGCAGAATTTAGACAAATTACTCAAACAAGCAGAGCGCAGAGGCAAGGTAACTATTGAAGAAACCAAAATAAGCGGAATTGACAATAAAACTTTTGAGGTATGAATAGTACAGCAAATTTATTCAACGAACTTGTGGCAGCCACACCCCCTGATATAAAACAGAGGGTTGATTGGTCATTCGGAATAGCCGACAAGATAGATAGCATACTCAAAGAAAAGGGTATGACGCAAAAGGCTTTTGCCAAAGAGATGGGATGCTCGGAGGCGGAAGTAAGTCGTTGGTGTGCAGGCACGCATAATTTTACGCTTTCTACACTCGCAAAAATTTCTTCTACTCTTGGAACACCGATAATAAAGGTCGCTCAATGACAGCACAAAATCAACCGAAGACCAAGAGAAAAATTAAACTTTATGACACCAAAGGATTGCTTCTTCAAATATTTTTACTAATTTTGCACTTTGATGTTGAACCTGACTATTCAAAAAAAATTATTTTTACTTGCAAGTTTAATTTTATTTGCGTATCTTTGCACGCTCTTAAAATCGGAACGAGACGAAACGACATTCACAATGTCGGGAGATGTCATCAAAGACAACTACGGAAGAGTCTATATCAGAAAAGACACACTCACCCCTGACACCGCAACAACTAACCTTTCCGCCGAGATTGAACGCCTGCGGCAGCAGGTAGCGGAACTCAAAGCAGACAAGGCAGAGTTGCAGCAGACAATAACGACCCTGCGGAAAGCATTAGAGAAATATATCTGACGACTGACACCACGACAGCGGCAGTCAGCCAAAGTTGGTGTTCCGCACAAAAAAATACCATCTCTCCCTCTTGGGAAAAATGGTATCATAAGTTTAAGAAATATAACAAAAGTGCGTGAGTAGTAAAGTGCGTGAGTAGTGCGCAACAATTTTTGAAAAACTTATAACATTTTAATACATTGTGATTTAAGCATAGTTGTTTTTATCTTCTAAGTTGTGGGTCTTGGGTTCGAATCCCAACCGGATCACAAATCGGCTAACATTTCAAAATACCATATTACTATGAACATTTCAGATTACAAATTTGCAGGAAAGAAGGCTATTGTGCGCGTTGACTTCAATGTGCCGTTAGACGAGAATGGTAAGATTACCGACGACACACGTATTCGCGGTGCAGTGCCTACTCTTAAGCATATTCTTGACGAGGGCGGTGCGCTTATCGTAATGTCGCACATGGGCAAGCCGAAGGGCAAGGTGAATGCCAAGTTATCTTTAGTGCAAATCAAAGATGCCGTAGCTGCGGCTCTTGGCGTAAAAGAGGTTAAGTTCGCAGAGGATTGCGGTAAGGCTCACGATGCAGCCTCTGCTCTCAAGCCGGGCGAGGTGTTGCTGCTTGAGAACCTGCGTTTCTATCCCGAAGAAGAGGGTAAGCCCGTCGGCATAGACAAGGAAGACCCCGCGTACGAGGAGGCAAAGAAAGAGATGCGTCAGCGTCAGAAAGAGTTTGCAAAGACTCTTGCCTCATACGCTGATTGCTATGTTATGGATGCCTTCGGCACCGCTCACCGCAAGCATGCTTCGACTGCCGTTATAGCCGATTATTTTGATGCAGACAACAAGATGCTCGGGTACCTGATGGAGAAAGAGGTAAAGGCTGTTGATAACGTGCTCTCTGATATCAAGCGTCCGTTTATCGCTATTATGGGCGGTTCGAAGGTAAGTTCGAAGATCGGCATTATCGAAAATCTCTTGGGGAAAGTAGATAAGTTGATTCTCTGCGGCGGTATGACCTACACATTTGCTAAGGCTCATGGCGGCGAGATAGGTGAGTCGATTGTAGAGCTTGACAAAACAGATGTTGCGTTAGGAGTTGAGGAACTGGCAAAAAAGAACGGAGTGGAACTTGTTATGGCTCCGGATGCTATCATAGCAGACCGCTTTGCTAACGATGCGGAGCAAAAAGTAGCACCTTCAAATGCTATCCCTGAGGGATGGCAAGGATTAGATGCCGGTCCGGAGGCTCAGAAACTGTTTGCGGAGGCTATCAAAGGCTGCAAGACTATACTGTGGAACGGTCCTGCCGGAGTATTCGAGTTCGACAATTTCTGCGCAGGTAGCCGCGCTATCGGTGAGGCTGTTGTTGAGGCAACAAAGAATGGAGCTTTCTCGCTCATTGGAGGCGGAGACTCTGTGGCTTGCGTGAATAAGTTCGGCATCGCAGATAAGGTTAGTTATATATCCACCGGTGGCGGTGCTCTGCTCGAAGCCATCGAGGGTAAGGTGATGCCGGGTATAGCCGCAATAAAAGGATAATCAGACAGATAAAAAATTACGATTATGGATATAATAGGAAAAGTTATTCAGATTCTTCCATTGCAGGAAGGCACCAGCTCTCGTACCGGCAACCCGTGGCAGTTAAAGACTTTCATCATTGAGACCATTGAGAGTTATCCTCGCCGTGTTGCTATTGAACTGTTTGGCTCTCAGCGTATTCAGGATAACCCGTTTAATGTTGACGAGATAGTAACTGTTAGTTTCGAACTTGACAGCCGCGAGTTCAATGGTCGCTGGTACACTTCGGTACGCGCATGGAAGGTGCAGCAAGGTGTTGTACAGAGTGCTCCTGTGTCGGCTATGATGCCGCAAGGCGGTGCTGCTCCGGCTCCGCAGCCGCAGATACCGGGGGCCGTGCCTCAAGCCGCACCGCAGGCTGCTCCCGCCGCGCCGGTCACTCAGCCGTTCGATAGTGCTGCTTCGTCTATTCCGGATGATAGTACTGACCTACCATTTTAACGACGAAGGAACAAAGTACGAAGGGAATAAAGATTTATTAGAAACCGGAGAAGACGACCTCGATATCTAAGGGGTCGTCTTCGTTTTGTGAGGCGCGGATGACGGTGGCACTGACGGTCTGCTCCTGCTTAACGGAAGAGATGTTAGCGGAAGAGGTGGTATAGGAGTAATAACTTGAAGACGAGGTGCTCGTCTTGACGGAAACGGGTACCAAAACCATATTTAGGTCGTCTTGCAGGTCGGCAGTTTCGTCCTTCTCTTTCTCTTCTTGTATCTTTCTTATGGCATTGGTGAGGAGCACTGCCAGATCGTAGGAGTAGCCGTATGTGGATACGCCGGTGCCATCGTCCACCGTGACGAGCGGCGATAGTATGGCGCAAGTGTCGGAGGGCAGTTCGTTATGGCTGAAGAACCGATCGACGGCATCTTCTTTGATAAGAAGCATATATTCGGCGGGTTGTGCCCAGTCATCGCGCGTCTTGCGAGAATAGCCATCGTAATGGTTAAGCACCTCTATATCGAGGTTTGCCATATTGACATAAGGTCGCTTAACCATAGTATCGCCTGCTGCCGACACATATTTCATCTGATCGGTTATATGCTGCGCCATATTGCGGATAGGCAGACTGATGCGGGTGTAGATATTAGCGGGGGCAACGATATAGCAGACGCTGTCGCTATCTGCCCGAAGACTCTCCATAGGGATATTGAGGTAGATATAGCGGTTGACTTGCCTTACCTCGGAGTTGGCGTAGAAACCTTTGGTGTCATTGACGGTGGTGTCACGCCCGTTCTTCTCGTAGGTGAAGTGATAATAGAGGGCGATATTGATATCTTCGATATGTAGCAGGTTTGCACTACCGAAGTCGCTTTGAATGTATAACCCTTTGAAAGCCTGTGTGAATGTTTCGATGTTGGTGAAGTTGTCGCTATTGAATAACTCTTTGGCGATGTCGTCTTTGAGGCGCATCTTCACGAAAGGCTCGTATGAGCCGGTAGAAGAGAGATAGACGGAGTCCGTAGGTTCGGCGGGGACGATGACGCGTATGCGGTCAATAACCATATTGTCGTCGCTGAGAGTAACGTAATCTTCTACATCGATGTCGTGCGAATAGTCAGAATTATAGTCTAAGGTGTTCTTATCCATTCGATAGATAGAGAGTGTGAGAGGCGAATAGCCGTCACCGAACCATGAGGAATAATAGAAGAAGAGGTATGCCGAATCGACCACGGCATTCTCAGGGAAGACGAAGCCTACAGGGCAGGCAAACTGCGCAAGGATATCGGCGTGGATAGTGCCGAAGCGGCTGTCGCACTCGCCGAGCAGGAAGGAGTCGGGGGTGGTGTAGATATCGAAGGCTTCTATTATTGAGGAGGAGGTGGAGAAGGTGTCGCAACCGACGATGATACGATCTTGGTCGCTGAGAAGCGAGCCGCCCGTGGTGTTACTATCATTTTTGCACGAGGCAAAGGCAAGGACGAAGTACAAAAGTACGAAGTACGAAAATACGAAGCAAGAAGTGACGAAAGAAGATGCGCGGTAGAGACGGTGTTCTTCACCGTCTCTCAATAGTGGAGAACGTCTCCTTTGTACTTTGTACTTAGTCACTTTGTACTTAGTTTTT
>CAKZZM010000058.1 GCA_937885465.1 uncultured Bacteroidales bacterium | reverse complement strand
GGGCGATGTGGTTGGCGATGATGGTGACCCATGCGCCGAAGTTCTCTCCGCGCCAAGAGGATAGTTGCTTGTAGGCTTGAATGAACGCCATCTGTGTCACCTCTGCGGCATTGTCGTTGTTTTTCATAAGACGTATTGCCGCGCCATACACTTGTGGCGTGTAACGTTGCATCAGCATCTCAAATGCCTGCGAGTTGTCCTCGCGCAGCACTTGCCGGATAAGTTCTATGTCAGTAGGCTGACCGTTCATCTATTTGTATGATACCAGAAGATGCCAAAGGTTACACATTCAAATGTAATTTTTACAAAAAAAGTGCCACGATATGCGCATGATACTTTTACAAAGATACAAATAAAGCATAATCTGCACCATCGTCAAGGATGCTTTGACCTGCGGTTTCTTCAGCAACAACGGGGACAACAAAATCATCGGGTTGCGCGGCGGGTTTGTGAATAAATATGCCTATTAATAATCCTATTGCAGCTGCTGCAGGAGTGGCAATCCAGCCCCAATACAAACGGAGAGGTGAATGTTCAGAGACAGCATGAGGCATTGAATCTACGTGCAGTTCTGCATCTTGTGCTTCTCGTAAACGGCGAGCAGATGCGGTTAATTGGTCTTCAAATGTATTACTCATAATCTTTCAGTTTTAATCGTAGATATTGTGTTAATGTATGCAGGCGAGATTTGACAGTGCCTTCGGGAATATCCATGATAGTGGCAATCTCAGGTACGGACAATTCCTGCGTAAAGCGGAGTTCAAAGAGCATTTGTTGTGTTTTTGTGAGACGAGATAGTTCTTGTTGCAAAGCCCTGTCAAATGTCTCGGCATCAATCCGCAGTGGTGTAATGTCCTCGGCTACGGGTTCTTCTGCGGGCAAAGAGTCGATATATGTCTGCTCGTGTGCATTTGCGCGATAGATGTTTTTGCAGAGATTATAGGCGATAGTGAACAGCCATGTCCGAAACGACTGCTTTTCGGAATATTGCTCTCGCGCACTCCAGAGACGCATGAAAGTATCCTGCATTAAATCAGCCGCTTGCTCCTCGTTTCCTCCCAAAAGCCGGAAGAAAAAACCTTGCAACAATCGTGCATAACGGCGATACAGTTCGCTGAATGCCCGCTCATCGGCTGCCAGACGAACAGCCGACATTAGTTGCTCGTCCGGCAATGCCTTGTGATTGGTAAACAAAGAGAATATCATTTCTTTGAGCTGCCTAATAGGTTGATATATTCCGTTTTCTCATCATCAGACAAGGATGTATTGACCACGGCGGTGGATAATTGGCGGGCTAATTGGTTGGCATGGAGCGTGTCGCCCGATTCCTTGTATGCTTTGACAACAGGCGCAAGCATAACCATATAGTTCAGTTTCACACGTTCACTACCTTTCCATTGTTCCTCGCAAACAAACTTCGGCTCCGTCAAATAGTTCAAATCGTATCGCTCTTCCACGTTGCGCTTGGCTACTGATATGTTGTCATAACGCCTTGTGCTATAACGAAAAGCCAAACCTTCGTTATACAGATTCTTTTTGAAGGAGTCCGTCTCGGGGTAACTGCCGGAAGGGAAAAAATAGGCAGGGCGTTTGCTCTTGGCGATAATATGCTCCAATATCTCTTGGAAATACTCATCCATTGAGGTGTAGTCTTTCTTGCCTTCGAAATCGGCAATACCGAGTGATTTACAAAGTGCCTTTCTATAGGTCTCAACAAACAGGAACGACACAGGAACGACAGCTTTGTCCGTATGCAATCCCATTGCCTCTTGCAGCACAAGCGAGGTATAGCCCGGCAAGTCACCGTTAACGAAATAGATGGCATTCTCCTCCATGCCTTGCAACGAGTTGTAGGTATATCGCAACAGATATGACGGATACGCATTCGTCTGATATAGTGTTTGCGCAAAGCGTTTCAATTGTTTCTGCTCATCTGTGGCAGCAAATGTTTTTCCTGTCATCCAAAGATATGCAACCAGCACTTCGGCATCTTTGCGGGCGATATTGTCCGGCATGAGTTGCAAGGCTCGCTTTGCATACGGCTCTGTATCGCCGTCCCGTTCCGCAAGTTCGGTCATGTACATGCAAATGTTATACGTGAACGAATTGGGTATGTTTGCTTTCATTTGGTCAAGGATAGCCTGCTTGTGGTCTGTGCGACCATACTGTTCAGCGAACATATCCACGTAACGCGCAGCTTCGAATGCCTGCTGCCATGCGTGCTCGTCTGTCGGGTCGTCTTTCGCTTTTTGCAGCCACAGGTGTTGCTGTGTCTCGTACCACAGACTATCGTGTTCATCCACGATGATACCGCGAATCTCTTGCGGTTCTTCTTTTTCCAAAGCGGTGAAGGCTTGGAGCGTTCCAATGCAGCCAAGCGACAGAATAACGGCTGCGAGAATAATAGTTTTCTTTTTCATCTTGTTTTATTTTTATCGGTGAATAATCAATTATGAGTGCGCTCTCACTACTGCATACACCGATAAATTGTAATCGATCATTTTTGACAACAAAAAAAGTGCCACAGCAGGCACTTTGTCGCAAATTACACAATTTCAAAGAACGGGTGAGTGTCATCACCCAAACGAGAGACGAGATGCTTGTCGTATAATTCTGATAAGATACGCTTGACGGTTGAGGACGGTATGCCTAAACCGGCTGCAATCTGACCCGAACGACAATCGGGATGATTCTCTATAAACAGCAGTATGGCTTTGGCGAGTGCAGAGAGTTGGTTGCGTGAACTTTGCGTTTCCAACTTGCGCATAAGTTGCTCTTGTATATTGGCTAACGCTCCTAAGAAGAAATCCACCCAAACGGAGATATTCTCATTCGGACGCTCTGCTTGGCAACTACGCAAGGCACGATAGTACTCCGTTTTGCGGTTTTCTATCTCGTGTTCAAAACTGACATACTGAATCCACTTATAACCATTCTTCAAGAGAAGCAAGGTGGAGAGCAAACGACTCATACGCCCGTTTCCATCTTGGAAGGGATGAATACTGACAAACTCATATACAAATGCTGCACAACGCACTAATGGGTGAATATCATCGTGATTGTTATACCACTCAACAAGATTGCGCATAGCTTCCTCCGTAGGGTAGCCCGGTTCAGTGGTTAGGAATATAATCTGCTGTGTTCCGTCCGGCAGTGTTGCTTGTACGGAATTGCTAACCTGCTTGTAATCACCTTTGTGCCAACTATCTTTTTCGCTATATTTGAGTAGCAGATTATGCAGGTTCTTAATATCTGCAATCGTGATATGAATATCATTGTACGATTCCCCGATAATATCCAATACCTCAAAATATCCGGCTACCTCTTGCTGGTCGCGTTCCACCAGTTTGGTAATAGACAAGTTTTTAAGCAAGTTCTCCACCTCCTCATTTGTCATCTTACTACCCTCTATACGTGTAGATGCTCCTACACTACGGACAGTGGCGATAGATTTAAGTTGTTTCAGACTTTGCCCCTCACGTTTCTCAATGGTGGTCCATTGTGCATCAAAGCGATCCAACTGGCTCATCTTATAAATGAGTTGCCATGTGACATCTAATGAAAAATTATAAACATGCTATACCATATATTTGTATGTTTTGAGACGATATGATACGGTTTGACCTGATTTTGATACGGTCACTTAGTGAAGCGACAGCTCAGCATTATTTAATTCGTATCTTAAAAATCGCCGCAAAATTACAAAATAATAAGCATATATGCGAATAAATTTGATACAAGATGATACAATTAGCTCGTATTATTTTTTTACGCTATTTATAAGGGAATCAGCATACTATCACCAAGTAAATCTGGCTTTGCCGCGTTCCGCCATCATCCTGCGTTTCTCGGCTTTATCTTTTGATAGTTCATTCTTCATGCGCTCAACTTCTTCCTTCCCTTCAGTGTCGTAAAGAAGATCCCATGCAGCTTCAGAAAAATTTGTTTCGGAAAAAGTAGTGTCAATGAGGGTTTTAGATATTCCCGGTAAACTCATATCAAATCCATCAACGACTTGCAGCATTTCAGATGTTAAATAATCTTGCAGCAAGCCCCGAGAAAGATATTTGGATGGCATACCCCAAATCGCTTGGGCAATACTGCCAACGATTGCACCAAGAGTATCAGCATCTGCTCCAAGCGACACTGCCAAGCGCACTGCGTCTTCATAGCAGGTTGCCATACTGATGATTTTCAGTGCAACCGGTACTGTGCCTTGACAGGATTCATCGAAACGATTGAGAACGGATGACTTCGGCATATTGATGTCGTAGCCGGAGAAATCAACGCAGGCTTTGATGATTTCATCAATGTGCATTGCAGCGTTTTGATAGTTGTGGTGGTTGAACTGCATTGCTTTGAAGATGGCCAATGCAACAGTCTGCGCTCCTTTGATACCCTCATCATGGTTATGTGTCGGGAGTGCGGTGGTGGCGGCTGCGTCCAACATTTCATCCTCATCCTTATACCAATAAGCGACAGGACTGACGCGCATAGCGGCACCATTGCCAAAACTATTGTATGGTTTTGGGTTGTCACTCAATACCCATTTATGAAACGAAATACCATAGCCTCCCATCGGGCTTGGGTATTTCCTGCACCACTCGTGGATGCTCTCACCAAAGTCCTTGCCTTTGAGCAAAGCATCTGCGACGGCTATGGTGCAAATAGTGTCATCCGTAAAACTGCACTC
>CAKZZM010000057.1 GCA_937885465.1 uncultured Bacteroidales bacterium | reverse complement strand
TTCTTTCTGCTCTATCATTTATATCTCTACGCCCTGTGCCAATACAGGAGATAAGAACTTTTGCCATAATTATAAGAATTTAATGAGTTTAGATAATTCAATAAAGTAATCGTTTGACCATATTTGCAGGTCTTGTGGATTGCGGACAAATGGTTGTACATCTCGTTTGACTGCTTGTATGTCAGTATTTTGCAAACGGTCGGTTAGCAAAACCATAAATTCTTCTTTGTTTAACTCTTGTCCGTTGAATTGTCGGATGCGCTCTTGTAAGTGTCCAAAATCAAGTGGCACACCATTGCGTACATACCATTCGAAATCATACCAGTCGCGACCTTTTACCCGTTGTTTCCATGTGCGGAAAACAAGCGCATGCATCTTGCCCGCAAATAAATCCGGCAGGGTGAAACAACGAGTGTAGAAGGAATAGGGGTGTAGTGATAATTTTTCCTCTGTTTGAAAATTTAATGGAGGCTCAGTATCGACTTCAATCTTTATTTTGATGCTTTTTTCTGTTTGGAACGCCACATTATATATTTCGGTAGTATCTTTGAGAAAAGCCGATTCGACTTTGCCGAGTTTCTTTTCTTTCTTTTGGATACTTACCTCTCTGCCTATAATTGCGAATTCATCAATAATATACGGAAAGTATTTTTCAAATTGAAATTTGCTGTTGGGCTTTAGAAGTGAAAAATCCATATCCTCACTAAAGCGGTTGAGTCCGTGAAAAATGCGCAAACATGTTCCTCCATAAAAAGCAGCTTCGTCAAAGAAACCACCGCGATGCAGTCCGGCGAGAATAATTTGCTGCGTTATTTCGAAGGTTGCATTGCGCTTTGCCTGCTCGGTGGTTAAATCATAGGCAGACAGCATTTGTTGATATATCTCATTCATATCTAACGAGTTTTAGCAGTTGAAGTAATGTATTTTGCTTTTTTCCAACGGCGGCACACTGTTCAATAATGCTTGTATTCATTTGCCTTAAAGCGTCCATATCAAACCGCCAGTCTTCTTCCAACAATACGGACAGCTCTTTCTTATAGCGTATATTAAGATTATGGGTGTAGCAAAGAGTATCGCAAAGTGCCTTTTCCGGAGAGGCTATCAAGATAGTGTTACTATTGACTATAGCTTGCCTTATCCCTATTGTGAAATAATCATGCGGGCAAGAAGTGTAAGTAAATACTCCTATATCGTTAGTAAACGACCGAGAGCGTTTAATGGTCATTGATTGTGTTGTATATACAGTTTCCGGTATCAGCCCATAGTATCGAAGTGCTGTCTGTAATGATATGTATGACGGACCGTAGATGTGGTTGGCAATCAGTTCATTGGAAAGTGTTTCGCCACTTTCTTCAGGCGAGAGAATGTATAATCCTTTTTTTAGACGGATTATTTTGCCTGCTTTTTGCAGGTTGTTTGCCTTCATTGTTACAGCCTTGGTATTTGAAAAAAATGTGCCGATGGTCTGAGTTGAAAACGGAATATTCCTTATTTGAGCAAGTGTATTCATACTTTATCAATAGTAAAACAACTGCAAAAATAGTAAATTTTTGCATAGAAAACAAATGTTTTATTTATTTTCTGTGCGATTTATTACTCTTTTCCGAATTTTAGCTGCATATTTTGCGGCTTATTATGCGTTTTTAACCGCAAGTATACTATTCTGATTGCCTTCTCTTCATTTGATGATAACTAATGTTGCTCCGTCTTGGTATCGCGAGAAGTCGGCATCGTAGTATTCGACTTTGCCGGCATAGTCTTTTGACAGGATACGCCGTATGTCGCTTTTGAGTATGCCTTGTCCTTTGCCGTGAACGATGACAAGTCTCCTGCCACGGTAACGAATTTGTTCTTGCATCCGTTGGCGGAAAAACCAGAGTTGGTACTCGTGTTTCTCGTGCGTAGTCATATTTGCGCCATTGCTTGGCAACGCTTCAAGGTGCAGGTCGATTATGATTTCGTTAGAGCGTTTTGGCATAGTGGGTGGGGTGAAAAATTTATAGTGAATTAAAAATTTTCTTTGCATTCTCTTCTCCAATAATTTTTATTAAATCTTTTTGCTTAGATTTTAATTGGTTTTGAGAATTAGTTCGCCTTATCGCCTCTAACAGTAGTGATAATTCAATATCTCTAATTTCTTGCCCAGAATCTCGCACCCATTGTTTTGTTAGAGTTATAATTCGTCCTATATTATTAGCATCTGCTAATAGTACGTCTAAACTTTTAATCTCGCCAATACTATTTTTACACTTCTCTATTAGTTTTTGAATTTCATCGTTGGAGATATTTAATTCATTACATATATTATTCGCCTTTTCAAGATTTTTAAGTGCCTCTTTAAAGTTTTCTATTACAATATGTTTGTTTGCAATATCTACTAAATCTGCAATCTCTTTCTCCTGCCGCTCTATTTTTTCTTGCTTTTCTTTCTCTTCTATTTCTTTTTGCCTTTTTGCTGCTTCTGCTTCCAATTCCTTTTGTCGTTTTTCTTCTTGTTCTTTGAACTTTTGTATCTGCTTTTCAGCTTCTTGTTGTTTTCTTATGCGCTCTTTTTCTGCCCTCTTCTTTTGCTTTTCTGCAACAATAGCATTTCGTTGTTCGAGTAGAGAATCTAATTCTTCTTTTGTTGTATAGATATTCAACGTTTTAGGACTTTCAGAAAGTTTATTGTAATTTTGATTTTTCTTATTGTCTGTATATTCATTTAGTTTCATCATTCCCATCTCTTCCTCATCGTGTTCGGATGATATGGCTGCAAAAGTGTTCCAAATAGTATTGTTTGTAATATCAAATCCATTAAGATATAGTGCTTTTTCAAATTCTTTACAATAATAACTTTCGTCATACTTTAATCCTTTTAACTTAATGACCGTTGTAATTTTACCATATCCAAAAGATTTGGCAAGACCGAGATTTAAGAAACAACCTTCAGTATGATTTAATGTTATGGAAGATAACAATGCGCCTATTTCTATTGGTTTTAAATTATGAAAGATAATTTTGCATTTAAAATGTTGACCTTGTGGCAGTGCCCTAAATGTACTCTGAACTTTTTTGTTATTCTCATTTTGTGGTAAGTTAATGGTATTTTCTCCTATTCTATATCGTTTTCTTCCCGCAATGGATATTTTAGGATCACTGTAAGTTCGATATGTGCCATTCCTATCTTGTTCAATGTACAGTGGATAATATGATGCAGCAGGTTGCCCTAAAACACCACTTACTTCTATTAATTGACTCTCTTGAATTGTATTTAGGCAAAAGGCATTTCCAAAACTAACACGACCTTTTATGCTTTTTTCGCCATCAATATAGCCAAAGATAGTTTCTGGTAAGTCTCTGCATTTCTCTTCAAGGAGTTCCGAACTAATATTTTTAATTCCCGATTCAACCTTTGACTCATATGGATATCTAAAATAACGAGTTATACCGATTGCTTTAACCTTACCATTTTCTATTTCTGCAAAAACAGGTATTTTACCATATTCTTGCAATCGGTATCTTAAGCAATGAGTGTCTTTTTGTATTTTCCCGTATTCGTCTTTTTGATCTTTACCATAGTAGTATTCCGTACGCTCGTGAATAGTATCAAATGCTTTGAATACATCATTAGTAACAACAATAGGCTGTTTACATTCTTCTGAGAAAAGATACTCATTTTTTTTACTGCCCATATAACCGGTACAAACAATACGATAAGTTATTCCGTCTAATTCATAGAAAGGGAAGAAACCTTCTTTTTCATTGTCAGCAATACTATTCTGTTTTATAAATGCTGTTCTATGATTTTGACCTTCGTTAAAAGTTGGGCATTTCTCTTTTATCTTTTCGTGAGGTATTTTTATTATGCCCTTTTTACATTCTATAAATTCATATTTGTTATCGTCCTTTTTGATTAGCCAACCACAAGTAAGATTTTCCATCTTCTGTACGTACTCTCTTCCATCTGTTTTATCAGTATCAAAGATTCGTTGCATACCAAAAGAAGAGTTGTTGTATTGACCCATTTTTGCAAATGAAAGTATTTCCATTACACTACGGAAACATCCTTTTAGTGTAGTAGCTGGAATAAAATACTTTTTCTGACCATTTACTACTACATGAGAAGAATACGATTTTTCTTCATCACTTGCATCGCGTTTATTGCCGTTACGGGTGAATAGTGGAGCTACATTTGTTATCTCCAACTCAATAACTCCGCTTTCGCCATCGGCAAAGGGGATGTCTTGTGATACTTGGTCTGCCCAAATGGGGAAAAATACTTGTTTGGGCAGTGGTACGAAATTATAGGGTGCTCTTAATGTTGTCATAGTTAGTCCTCCTTATTATTTTGAAATCCTACAAATACTAATTCTTTCGGTTGCAAAACCGGCATACCGGCACATTGCTTATCAGGCTCCGGTCGCCAATACTGACGAAAATGAAGTGTTGAAACTCCATCTAATCGGTGAGCGACATACGAGAGTTCCTCAAATTCAATGTCTTTGTAATCTGCAAGATTATATTCTGTGCAGATATACCTGCCATCAACATATTTGATGCTGTAAGATATTAGGTTGACGGTGTCAAAGAGTTGTGCTTCAACGATAAATGGATTTTCGTTGTTATCGAGTTCTTTTCCATCAAACTCCTCATTGTTATAAGTTTTAGGCTTTGTTTGGTCGCTATACCAAATATAGCCTTGATATATAGATTTTTCGATTTTCATTGTTTTACCTCCTCTAAGTTTAAATTTTCACCATTGCAAGTTATTTTTCCGCTGAACATACCATAGCCTTTATTAACAGCTCCGCCGAGTGGCAATATGCCATTGCAAATATCTCGAAGTGCGTTTTCAAAGGCTTTTTGGATATTGGTGTCTTGTTCAAGTACGGCTTTCTTTACCAAAATATGAATTATGAATTTTTGTTCCTTGGCATAGAAGGCTTTTTCGTTGAACAATGCGCCATTTACTGCTCCGCCTGTAAAACGGTCGATTGCTACATGGTCAAAGATTTTGTCGGTCAGTTTATCTTCTTCTTCGGCAAAGACATCAGAGATAATCACGTTGCCTCGCTCTTGTTTTTCTTTACCGTTTTCGTCTTTGCCTGTTTTCCCAAATAATGCCACAACGGCTTCGTTGTCAGTGCCAACTTTCGGTCTGTTGTCGCCTTGTTCACCGGCAAAACGCTGGTTCAGTTTGTTATAGTAGAAAGCAGTTCGATGAGCGATAGCACCTTTTACTGATGTGCCGGGAATAAGTACTAATTCTTTGGTGAACTCACCTTTACCATTTGTCCATTTAACTCGTTTCTCTACGACAGGTATAGCATCTACTTCTTCGTCACCGAAACCGCTACCGAACATTAGAAAATCGTCAGCAGTGAGAATGAGTGTGTATTCTGCCCAATTTTCATCTTTTTCAGCCGACTTTTCGTATGGTTTCCACCCTTGCCATTTTGCTGACTCTTGCAGGTTAGACGATTTATCAAGATAGAGTTGCAAATTATTTTCTAAGTTCAATCCGCTGAATTTAATATCTATAATGTCTATCTCTCCAAACCCGCAACGAGTGCCACCACCAAGTCGGAAAGATGATTTGCAGATTTGCTTTAATGCCTCTTTGATATTTGCTTTATCTTCATTGTCGTTTTCTGCATACATTTCCATTTCAAAGCAGAAACGAGAACCTGCAAATACAACTTGTTCATCGAATTTTCCTTTATCTTCAGCAGTACCTCTTTCGTTGATTCGCACGTGCTGACGAATAGGCAAACTGGTATATTCTTTAAGGAATGGATTTGCAAGCACGGTCGGAGAAAGTCCGTCCATCACATTCCCTAATTCATTCAGTAGTTTTGCTTCGGTAAAGATGATTTTTGAACCTTCGCCGTCTTGTTTCTTTTGAAAACCAAAGACATTATTTACAAGTTGTTCATCGTTAATCATACTTCGAACCACACCGGCGATGGATGTGCCCGGGATATATGGCAGTCCGTTAGCATCGGTTGCAACGAGTGCATCAGTCAGTACATTATTATCTCCACTGCCAACAGCAAGTGGTGTCTTGGCTTCAATCACTATGCGAGCCAAAAAACGATATTGATATTTGGGTGTTTTCATTGTTTGTCCTCCTTTTTACATTTTTTAGCCATTTGTGCGGCAAGGTTAACCATCATCTCGCGGAAGTTATTATTATTTTTATGGGCAGTCATAAACTCTTTGAGTTTGTCTCTTCGATTTCCTAACCAATCTTCTGCTTTAACTCCGTGACTTATGTATTCCTCTATTTGAGATACGATTTTATCGTTTAATTGATTTGCCATAGCAAAAGCACGAATGGTTCCCCATTGCGAGGCAAATTTTTCCTTACCCTTAAATAATGTATCGCCATAATCTTTAATCCACTCATTTACAATCTTGTAAACATCATTACTATCTTTTTCTTTATTTTTTCTTCCAACGAGGTAATTAAGTAAAGTATTGCCTTTGGTATCAATCTCTTGTGGCTCTGGTTCTTTCGGCTCTTTTGCTTCATTGAGTTTATACTTCGCCTTGCCATCAGGCTCGGCTTGCAGAAAACCAGGATTATAGATAACTTTTCCAAAACCTTCGTTTTTGTACGAACCTACATATTGCGATTGAAGTTGCAAGCCGGATTTTTCTTTCATTTTAATTACAAACACACTACCTTTTTCAATACCACAACGATCGGCATCGAAACACTGGCGCTTATAGTTATAAGGTGCATATTTGAATGTCCGAACTTGCGATTCCTCCCAACATATTTTTGCTTTCTCATCATCAATGCCTAAATCTTTTGGCGATGGTTGGAAAGTTGGCAAACCAAATTCGTCAAGGAAAATAAGTCGGCTATCAGCATAAACAATAACCTCATCGTTACTTGAATTGTTGCTTTTTACCTCTGCGTATTTACATTCTTCTATTTCAACTAATCCATATTGAGCAGTGCGTGAACGACCAATATGACATTTGCCGACTAATGCGTCAGAAATTGTCTTTGCAAAATCATCATTATCAACTTGCACTTCAAAGAACATAATCAGTCCTTGGCGCAATGATTCGTAACCAAACATTTTCTCGTCTTCCGAGCGGCGTTTGTTGCGGTTGTAGGCGGACTTAACGGCAAAAGATGTTTTTGTTGCTATTTGTTGCGCTTCCGTTTTGCTAAAATCATAGAAACCGGTGCGACATTGCTTGAGTTGCAGTTTCTTTATCGATTCTGCGTTTGGGTCGGGTATGCGAAAATGGATATAATTTTTATTATCGTCCGATTTAAGTTTTGGTTGCATAATAGCAGCCGGTACTTTCAATCCGCGAAAATCTTCCAATGATGGGTGGGCATCACCAAAACGAACATGACCCGAATGAAAGATTTCCCATGCTTCATTTGCAGGTAATGTCTCATAAAGTTTGCCTGCCACTATGCCTAAAAAGTTGCTTCCGGGTATGAAATCAAGTGTTTTATTTACTCCGTCGGATGCGGCTTTCTGATTGAGAATAACATCTGAAAGCAGTGTGCATTTGAATTGTAGTGTTTTCATTTTGTGCCTCCTTCCTTATTTGTAACAGTGATAGTGCAACGCCCTAAACCGCGATTGCGATTAACTCCAAGTCGTTTAATGTATTTTAATGCTTGTTCGATAGTATCGACCATATTGTCGGGTACATCATGTATTTGTCCTTCAAGCGTGCAAGGTACAACAACTTCTATTTTGCGCAGACTATGTTCTTTAGCAATACCTTTATCATCTAAGGCTGTGCGAGCCAAGTCTCGATAGAGATATTCTTGCAGTTTACCTTTGATTATTTCTTTACGTTCGTTTTCATACAATTCGGCATCGGTGAAAAACATATCGCCACGCTCTTTTTGTTCTTTATCATCGAAGAATCCGAATGCTTTGCGGAATGATTCTTCATTTTGATTTTTGTTGAAGAACATAATGTCTTCCACGGCTTCACGCACAAGGCCTTTCATGGTCTTGCCCGGAACAAATGGTAGTTTGTCGTTGTCTTTCACAACAAGTGCATCGAGGTCGGCACCGGCAGAAAGTCCTGAACCGCAGTGCCAATCGGTATGAAATTCTATTTTATAAGTTATCTTTTTCATTGTCAGTCCTCCTTATCTTCTTTTTTAGTTGTTTGAGTGTTGATTGTGTGAATTGCTAAAATGTCGTAGATGGGATAGTAATCTATTTCTTTTTCTTCACCATTTATTTTTCTTTTTTCTTTGCGAGGTTTTGTCAAACCATTCACCACATCAAACAAAGACTTGTTTTGGCTCTTGAGATTGCTTAAAAGCCTGTCAAGACGTGGTTTTGCTTTTTCAGGATCATAGTGCATTAGTGTCATCCATTGGCGTAAATGAGATTTAACAGCATTGCCTTCTTTTGAGTCAAGTTTTTTGGTATTTCTTATCAAATCATCTATTGAAATTCTTTCAACTTTTTCATTATATGCATCGCTTCTTGTTTGTGGTTCTAAATAGTATGGTCCAAATTGGAAACTGATATTTTCCTTCGGTTGAAGTTCACGTTCTGCTAATTGCTTGTATTCTTCTACAAACGAGTCTTGCACCTTATGGAACATCAAGCACGATTGCGGAAGTCGTTCTCCTTTCTTTATCTCCTCGCTGTATTTAGCATCCTTTTTGGCTGCAGAACAAAGTTGTTCAGCAAGTTCATAGCCAAACGAGAATGGGAATGATGCCTTGATATATGCGATACCGGCACAAGCCGTCAGACCACCTGTTTCTTTACTATCGAAAGCGTCTTTAATTTGTTCACGAAGTCCTGTGGCAGTTTCTACTTCAAAATAATTTAGGAAGGCCTTTGCAAATGGTAGAGCAATATCGCCACGGCAAATAATAGTAAGATCGTCCCCACCTAAAACGATTGGACGTATAGGTAAAACTGAACATTTGGATATTTGAGGTAATACTTCGCCGAACGCTCTCTGTGCAGCATTGGTAGTAGCCTTATCAAGATTTTGCGAAAACTCTCTAAATTTTTTCTTATTTTTTCCAACTCTTTGAACAATTTGCCCAAGTCCGTTGCCATCGGCATGAATGATGGCAATCCAACTGTTTTTGTCGGTAATATCTTCAATGTCGTATGGAAATTCTCTGTCTCTAATTTCTACACCAAAAGCCTTGACACATAATTCTTTTCGTGCTTCTTTTGACACACCGTATTTTGCTTTTGTTCCTGCATCACGATGTTCATCTTTTACAATCTCTACCGCCGGCAGACCTGTCTGACGACTTCTTTCGATTGCCATCAGTCCAAGAGTGGCACTGCGCATTGGCCGATTGCGTTGGGCTTTGAGGGCTTCTTCTAATTCGTCAACCTTATTAGCAAAATCCTCGTTGTCCTCTAATTTGATAACTGCCTGACTGAGAGTGATACCCGGAGCAAATTTAGAAATTATCTTCGGAAAAATTCGTACTACTTCTTCGCATTTCGTTTTATCGGTAAATACGTACTTAATGTTACCGGCAGCATTGATAATAGCGTTCTCGTCTGCGTTTAACGCTTGTTTTAATGCATCGCACCTTTTTTTAAAATATTTCTCTACTGCGATTTCAGGGTACAATAATTCAGCAAACTTGATTGTGCATATCTGTTCCACAAGTTCGCTTGCACCGACAATTTCTTGCAGTTTGCCGGTCTGGAAAATAAAATTTTGGATGCCCTGCACGGCTGCTCCATAAAGAAATTTTGCCATATATTCAGGTTTTTATTTGTTATCAATTTTATGCACCATTCCGAAACCGAGGCTGACGGCTTTGCCGAGGCTGATGTAGTCGGGTAGGGAGATGTTGGTGTTGAAACGGATGTCGAAACCTGACATCTTGACTCCTTTGTGTTTATACAAGCTCATTTCTGATATAGATGTAATCTTGCAATCGATGTTTTTTTCGATATGCAAACCCAAACCTGTACACATAGATAATATATTGCCGACAAGAATTTTTTGCAGAAAGTCGGCACGCTCTGCAACGCTTTCTAAATGCTGATACTGCTCGAAATTCTGTTGATTGAGGGGGAGCCATTTGCGGCAGGTGTAAGCAAATGTCTGTTCCCAAGGTTGGATAAGCACTCGCTGTGCATCAACTTTCTCCACCTCGAAATGCTCACTGCGACTGCCTATCTGCAAGTCAAAATCAGCATTGGCAAAGAAGTTGCCGATAACATCAGTGCCTTCGCCAAGACAGACGATAGCCGCTTTACCACCGATGCGCTTGTACTGAATAAGCGGATAACGGTAGCGAAAACCATCATCTATATGGTTATGAAAGAGCGTCAGATCTTTCGGTACTTTGCTGATTATAGCTCCACGAAAAAACGGAATTTCCTGCCAAGTCAGTTGGTTCTTAAATTGAACCAGTAAAACAGGAATTCGATGTATTTTTTCTTGCTGCATATTTATTTTGAATGGTAATTGTTATTATCTTTTTGACGGTGCAAAAGTAATATATTTTGTTCAAATACGCAAACATTATTTATTTCTTGCAGCGCATCGTCGTAAGAACTCTCCTACGCACCGATAAATCTACATAAGTGGTTTTTATAGTGTAATAAGATACGCGAAATATTTGTACGCGAGGTCGCGAAGTCTGCGTTCGTTTTGGTGCAGACTTTGCAAGTCGCCTTCGGTAGGTCTTTCTCTATAATCTTTGCCTTTGAACTACATACAGATGAGTGTCTGCTTGTTGTCGGTATCTAAATGGATATTCTCAAACGGGATGCCGTCATCTTGTTCAAGACAAGGCAGATAGGCTATATTCCGCACATTCCCCTGTACGGCACGCAGCATACCTTTTTGCACCAAGTCAGAAATATCGCGGTTGGCAGTATCGGTTGAGACATCAGCTAACTTCGCCCAATTTTTGGCAGTCAGTTTGCCGTCATAGCCGCTCAGATAGATATTCATCACATTCTTCTGTCGCTCTGAACAGGCTTTGCCGGCATGTAATTGCCAGAAGTAAGTTTTCTGCAAGACATTCCCTATTATCGAGTCGGACTCATGAACGGCTGCAAGTAGCGTTGTTAAGAACCACAGAATCCAATCTGTTATATCTCCGTTGCCTCGTTGCGCCCGTTCTAATTGACGATAGTAATTGTCGCGGTCACTGAGAATCTGATGCGACATGCTATAATAACGCAATCGGCTATTTTCATACCGTGCCAACAGCCAATCTGACAACGCCCGCGCCAATCGACCATTACCGTCTTCGAAGGGGTGGATACACACAAACCAAAAATGAGCAATTGCTGCTTTGATAGGTGATTCGGCAATTGCCTCGTCATTGAGCCATCGCAGGAACTGTGCCATCTCGTGTTGCACTCGCGCCGGTTCGGGTGCTTCGTAGTGGATGCACTCGCGCCCCATATTGCCTGACACCACTTGCATGGCGTGTGTGCGATATTGCCCAACATCTATCCGGTAGAGTCGTCTGCGCTCTGTGGGGAATAGCTCTGTATGCCATGTCAACAGCCGTTGTTCTGTCAATGGTTGCGAGAAGTTATGTGTGGCATCGAGTTCAACGCTGACGATACCTTCCACATCATGTGAAACAGATTCGGAAACACCTTCGGCAGGTACGCCTAATCGCCGTGCTACAGACGAGCGGACACTGCGAGCATTGAGAGTTATACCTTCAATCTGCGAGGTTGATACCACCTCGCGGGTGATGCTTTCTGTTGTGGCTTTCAGTTGCTCGTCAAAGCCAATCATACTCAATCGGCCATGCATATAGCCGAGAGCCTCAGCCACTTGCAGGAGTTTGGCAACAACCGCTTCTTTGTCCCATACGAAGTTCGTCCAATTGTCTAATTCATGAATATACATAACGGTTTATTCCTTTTTATGTTTTCTTTCTGCTCTCGATTTTCTGTTTTCAATTTCGAGGGCAAAGGTATATCATTTGCGGCTTATATGCAAATTTTAGCCGCATATTTTGCGGCTTATCGACCTTTTTTAGTCGCAAGGGGACTTTTAACTTTACTCGATGTATGGGAATTCACATCTTTTACGATTATTGAGGGTGCCTATGAGAAACTTACGAATGGCTGAAAATTATCGGGAGTGACGGTTAGGAGTTGTGTGTTGGGATAAGCATCTCTAAAAATCGACGACAGTGAGGCTTGTTTGCCGACTTTCCATTTGAATTCGTATGCAGATAACACACCATCTTTTTCCTCAAGCAAATCTATTTCTTGTTGTTTTTGCGTTCGCCAAAAATATTGTGTTGCCAACTGTCCTGAATAAGCATTGCGTTTGCGCCTCTCTATTATCATCAGGTTCTCCCATAGTGCTCCGACATCTGTACGCATCTGTATCGGAGCAAAATTGTTAATGACCGCATTACGCACCCCATTGTCGTAGAAATATATCTTTTTGCCTTTTTTGATTTCGTTGCGGATGTTTCGGCTGAATGAATCCAAGCGAAAGACTACGAAACATTTCTCCAAAAGGTCTATATAGTTCTCAACGGTCTCTTTATCAACGCTGAGTAGGTTACTCAGTTCGTTATACGACACTTCACTTCCTAATTGTAATGCCAACGCAACAACAAGTTTGCGCAACACATCGGGCTTTTTAATTCCCTTATATTCGAGAATGTCTTTATACAGGTAACTGTTTACTATATTGAGCAGTAGAGTCTGCGCATGTTCAGGATTCATAACCACCTCGGGGTAGGCTCCGTAAATCATTCGTTGATGCAAGAGTCTTTTCTCCTCTCTCCACGAGGTATGTTCTGCCATTTCTTGTAGAGAAAAAGTAAATAGCGGGAATTCGAGCAGTCTGCCGGTGGCGGGTTCGTTGATGTCATCGGATAGTTGGAGTGATGATGAACCGGTAACAAAAATACGTGCATTTAGATGAAGGTCGCCAATCATTTTCAGCGTCATACCGATATTGTGAACGCGTTGCGCCTCATCTATAATCACGACCTCGGATTTACCTAACAGTGTCGCCAACTCGGTTTTGGTTTTGCTCTCCAATGATAACCTGTCGTCAAAGTTGTCGCAATCAAAAGCAAGGACGTGTCCTGCATCTGTTGTCAATTGTTTTAGAAAGGTGGTCTTACCTACTTGCCTCGGACCAAGAATTACTATCACCTTATTGAGGCCATACAGTTTCTCTAATCTGCGTACCAAAATGCGGTTTATATCTGTTGTTGCCATAATGATAAGATTTTTAAGGCTACAAAGGTATAATCTTTCTTTCAAACCGCCAAATTTACGGTAAATTTTTCGGTTACAACCGCCAAATTACACATATATTTTGTGGTTATAACCGAAAAATTGATTCTGTTTATGTTCGTTCAAACACCTTGTTTCAACACCATATAACCTTGCCAAATCACGGTCAAGCATTACCTGTTGCCCCCCCCCTTATCAGAGAGATGCTCTTCCTGAAAACATAGTGTATTTCTTAAAACAACTTGATATAGATTTAGAAAGTGTCATTTGAGAATATTTTTTGCAGCGCATCGTTGTAAAGACTCTCTTGCGCACCGATAGCGGTTGAGGTTGAAGGGGTCGGAAGGTGGCATATCATTACCGTGTAGTTATTTTCAGTACTCTGCGTTCATTGTCAATCTCTATTTTGCCGAGGCGTTGTAGGACGGATTGTCCGAGTAGTAAGGGGGCATTTTGACTTTTGACAACCGAGGCGCGGACATTCGTCAGTTCAAGCTCTCCGAAGTTGATTTGCTTTAGGTTGATGGTCGTACCAACAGAGATATTGCCATCGGCTGTTTGATAGCGTTGTTTGCCTACCACATCACGCGGACTGAGGTAGCCGTTCTTGAACATAAAGTTAGCTTCCACTTGTGAGATAGTTACATCCGAAGCACCGGTGTCAAAGACAAAATTGAGCGGTAAGCCGTTGATGGTGCAATCTACTTTAGTAACACCGTTTGAGGCGGTGAATGGTATTTCCACTACTTTCTCTTCGCCCGTCTCTTTGTTTTCTGCTTCATTAAAATTGTTGATGCGCTCTTGTGCTTTGGCTTCGTATTGTCGGATAAGCAGTTCTAATTCATTGCCTGACAGACTTTGCAAATCAGGGTCAAGACGCAGGTGCTGAAAGCGCACATAGCCGGCCTGAAGTTCTTTCTCTAACTCCCGAAGTGCCAATTCTTTCTCACCGAGCAACGCATATACACATGCCACATTATAACGGTATTCGGTTGTGTCGGCTTTGAGCAGACTATCAG
>CAKZZM010000056.1 GCA_937885465.1 uncultured Bacteroidales bacterium | reverse complement strand
ATTATAAGGTTCAAGATTAAATGCGCAGAAGACGGAACGCCCGGACATAGTCGTTATAGTACTTAACGTCGTCGTTCATGCTACCATCGTCCGTGAACAAGCCGTAAGCATAGCGCTCATCGTACTCTGAACTCGACCAATAGTAGTCGTCCTCATGGAGAGGAACTGCAACATTAGGCGCAACGGCCGCAACCGCCTTAAGTGCAGACTGAATCTTATCCCAGTCTTCAAAAGCGATTGCCCAGTCTTCTGCTGTTGGTAGTCCCCAGTCGTTGTAGTGCGCTGTTTTATAACGTGCGCAGCAACACGCAGCAGGGTAATAGCCCTTGCCTGCATCGCAGGTGATTTCGGCATCTGTACGCCAATTTTCTTGCGCTGTCGCCATTGCAAGTATTGCCTTGTTGTTTGCCTCAAAATTCACACCGTCAGCGAGGAAAGAATTATCTTTCTTACCCCTACCAAAACGAGGGTCAGGTGAGCCGTCAGCAAGTCGTGAGAGAGGCAAATAGTGGTCGTTATCATCGTAATAATAACGTTTGCCTTTGTCGATTGATTTGTCACCATTCGCATTGCGGAATTTGCCACTTGCAATGTAGCCATAAGTGCCGTAGCCGTTTTCTTCGTTGTTTCTTGTAATGAGCAGTTGCGCATGGTCTTCGTTGCCGTATTGTGTCAAACCCTCTACATGTTCGCCATAGCCACCGTAAGGCATACGTGCTTCGCTTTCATTGCTTGCAATACCTATTTCGGGGGTTTTACACGACATGTTCACAAGGGAGATTTCCATAAATATGCCGTCTTTTCTGCGGACAGTCACGGCTTCGGGCGTGTACTCGTCAAGTGGATACTTGCCCGCCTTATAATCTTCGGGTGTTACAAAAGAACGATTGCCGTCCTTATCAAATACGGTAATTAGACCTGAACGGAGTGTTACATCATCGTTTGCGTCTTCAATCTTCACACCGCGCATCGTCTGTATTGACTCTGCGGGTATGCCTGTCAGTTCGATAATCTGCTTACGCAGACTATCAAGGAACGCCACGTCACTTGTAAGTGCATCCACATGCAAGACTGCTTCGTGCAACGCTTTTGCCTTTGTACTCTTTCTCATCTCTATTTGAGAGAGAACATTGTTAAGTTTGTCGTTTGCCATTGTGTTAATTGTTTATGGTTATTTGTGTTGAATTTATTTCATCATTTCTTTTTGCAGAGCCTCATACTCTTCTTTTAGAGAATCAAGGTCTATTTGTTTTTGTGCAATTACATTGTGCAACGCCTGTGTCCTTATCTTATTATACTCTGCATCTGTGATTTCAAAGGTTATGCAGTGAAATAGGGTGTGAGTGTTTGGCTCACGCCCTTTGCTGATTGTTACACTATTATTTTGTCCTACATTACAACGGAGACCGCCGTAACTGTCCGTGATAACAGCATCGGTGTATTCGCCGTTTGCTATAATTGTTTGTAATTCTTCTTTACTCATGGTGTTCGATATTTTGAGTTATACATTATTCTATTGTTATTAAATTGGCTTTTTTGAAACAACGCCAACCCTGTACCTCGGTATCATAATAGACTTGAACAGTATCTATGTAGTGACGACCATCTGTGTCTGCTATTGCAGGGATAAGGCTTTGTTTTAATGTGCCATAGGCTTCTCTCAAAGACCCGTCCACTTTTCTGAAATAAAACTTACATATTCTTTTATACATTGCAAGTTTTAGTTTTATATTCAGCCATGCGACACGGAGTGCTTCGCTCATGGTATAACCATTTCTCTTTACCAGTTGCCATGCAAGGTTCATAACCTGACGCAGCGTGTTTTTTACTTTTGTACTCATAATAACATTGTGCTTTAGAATTATACATTGTGTTTAGTTGCCCGTTATTGCCGATAGCACAGCGATAGGTTTTGTCAGAATAATAAGTTTGCACCGCCGCCATTAGCAGTCCAGTATTCTTCTGCCGCCGATATTTCACGGTCTAATTCTCTCATCGTGATAGCGGCACGTACTCGCTTGTCATTTTGGAATGAGGCTGATGTAAGCACCTCTTTGATTGCGTATGCGAGGCTTAATGTATTCTCGCACTCTTCTACGTTGTTGTACGTGAATAATTTTGTTAAGTTTGCCATAATCTTATAATTTTTGAGGGTTAATAATTACTGAAAAAGTCCTGTGGCTTCAATCTTGCGAGCAATTTGCCATTTCTTCGATAGCAGGTAAGCAAGCGTCCACGTAATAATTACAACGGCTATTTGGGCTGAAAATACCGCAAGAAAATTTGCGTCTTCAGCAGGTTCACCACACAACGCCAAAAGACCGATGGTTGCCAAAATGCCAACTGTTGAAAGTTGTGCATAGAATTTGATAAGATTTCGTTTCATATTCAAAATTTTTTTTAGTTTTTCTTGCAGGGTTAATTTTTTTTGCGTATCTTTGCACGCTTTTTAAGTATGTTATTTTAGTTTGTTATTGAAATTGCGCTGCAAAGGTAGTGTAAATTTTTCAATCATGCAAATTTTTTGATGAAAAAATTACAAAAAAATTCATCAAAGCATTGAAATGTTGAATAAATTACTACAAGTCAGTTCTTTATGTAATTTATGTTTTAGAACATATTTTTGCATATTTATTTGTACGTTGTAGTTATAGTTAGTCAAATATACCCGTGCGCATGCAGTCGCGTACCTTATTATATAATTATTCATATATAACAAGCACAATGTAATTATGATGAACGAAATTTCTCAAAAAGAAAGGTTGTTGAAATTCTTACGACACCTCGGAGTTGGGCAAAATCGTTTCTCAAAACAAGCGGGTATATCTTCGGGTAACATCGCACATTGGAGAAACGGAGTAATACCGCCCAAGTCATTAGAAAAAATCAGAATGGCTTACCCTGAACTAAACGTAAATTGGTTGCTAACAGGTGAGGGGGAGATGGTAAAGAATGATGATAGTAATCCTAAAGGGGATGAATTAAACACGGTATTTCCTGTTTCCGGTGACTTTAAGCAGGAGATTTGCAGATTGCAGGAAATACTGCTCATTAAAGACAAGGAGATTGTCGAACTCAAGCAGCGCATTGAAGAGTTAAAAGACGATAAGACTACACTTAAACATTATATTGATACTCTTGAAGATGCTCTGCAAATGCTAAAAGAAAAAACATCGCCAGCACATGCTATAGACGTGATTGCAGGTTAAGGATATATTTTCGCATATATTATCGCGGGTCATACTTCTGACAAGCGACAATCGTTAGGAATTGAACAAAAATATGAACAAACGAAATTGGGAACAATATAAGAACTCTGATGACGGGAAACGGGTGATTGCCATGTTCGACCCTGCAACAGTGAATTTTGCCGAGATATATAGATTCACGGAAACTCCTGCGTATCCGTATAATGACGATATGATTTATGCTGCGGAAGAGTGGGATTGTAATATACCTGATATTGACATAGAAGTACACTCACGCGAGGACTATGAGAAAATTATAGACGAGATAGAGTTTCATCGCGTGATACAGATTACTAATGACGGAGTAATAACATTTGAAGAAACCGCTCTTATCAAGGCAAATGATTATAGGAGAAAAGTCAGCGCAATACATTTCATATCGCTCATACTTTACTACAGAGCCGATTTCTTCAAGCCACTTTTATACCCTGCCGCATTTAATATCATACAAGCAGCATGCAGCAAACTTGGTATAGAATTACCTGCCATACCTCACGGGAGAGATTATCGCGATTATTTGGCATACTATTACGACATCTGCATCGCGTTTAACGATTTCCAAAAAGAGTATGGTCTGACAGATGCAGAATTTTGCGCTTGTTTGTATGACTATGCCTCTACTCTCGGCGATGAAGAACAAAAAGTAGGAATAGAATTGCCAACACCAACTAATATATGGCTGACGGGAGCAAGCAAAGAGGATATCGCCGCAATAGAAAGAAATGGTAATGCTGATGAGATGATATGGGCTTGTAATGAGCGCACTCGCAGGGGTGACATCGTAATACTCTATGCTCTTGCTCCGCATAGTTGCATACATTCGATTTGGCGTGCAAGTGCAAGTGGGCTGTTCAATCCTTTTGATTACTATCAAAACCGCACTATTATCACAAACGGAGTAGATATACCACACATTACCAACAAAGAACTGAAATCTCACCCGTATTTCTCTCTATTACCTATCGTCAAGAAGAATATGCAAGGCGTTTCGGGCGTGGAATTAAGTGCAAAAGACTATTTAGAACTGCTAACACTTATCGGAGAAAAGGGGGGTGATACTGCACAATTACCAAATCTTGCTGCCACCATAGCAGACTATGTTACTCCTGATGTTAAGATAGAAAAAGATGTTGAAGAAAAGATACTCATACCCTTACTTACCAAACTCGGATATTCCGAACACGACTATACCCGACAACTGACACAGAAAGCCGGACGCAGATTGAAAGTTATACCTGATTTCGTATTTTGTCCGGGCGGAAAAGAGCATTTTCAAACTGCACCTTTCATTATAGAGGCGAAGTATGATATGGGGACGTTGCGTGAATATAGCAACGCCTTTGCACAGGCTCTTTCTTATGCACGCATTATGCGTAGCGACATGATGGGAATATGCGACAAAGAGCGGCTTGTGATTTACGATGTATCAAGCGGCACTGCAAAGCAAGAAACACCGATTTTTGAACAGCATTGGGCTGTCATATACACTGACACCTCAACGTTAAACAGATTGGTTAAATTGATAGGGAAAGAAACAATGTTAAATAAAAAAGGTAATGTTTGATTAAGCATTGGAGTGCAAAATATATTAAAACCTTGCACAATCCTTGCACACGAAAACTGATGACACTTTAATTAGTTCATTTATAATTTGGTTCGGTAGCTCAGTTGGATAGAGCAACAGCCTTCTAAGCTGTGGGTCTCGGGTTCGAATCCCGACCGGATCAC
>CAKZZM010000055.1 GCA_937885465.1 uncultured Bacteroidales bacterium | reverse complement strand
ATGATTTCTCTGATGATGCTATTTTAATGGTTCTTGCTTCAACTGAATTCAACCCTGAAGACTACATTTACGAACCATATAATCACTAAAATATGCAAGTACCTTTTCTTTCGTTACACGATGTAACAGCAAAATACAAAGACGAAATTCACGAAGCAGCACTCCGTGTGATAGATAGCGGTTGGTATCTGCAAGGCAAGGAGAACGAAACCTTTGAGCAACACTATGCCGACTATATCGGCACGAAATATTGCATCGGTTGCGCCAATGGCTTGGATGCACTGATATGGATTTTCCGCGCGTATGAAGAATTAGGAGTTATGCAGCCGTGTGATGAAGTCATAGTGCCTGCCAATACCTATATCGCTACTATCCTTTCTATTACAGAGAATGGTCTAAAGCCGATTCTTGTAGAGCCTAACACAGAGACATTAGAGATTGATGATTCTCTCATTGAAGCCGCTATTACTCCTCGCACAAAAGCCATCTGCATCGTGCATCTTTATGGGCGCAATGCGATGACACAGAAGATTGCCGACCTTTGCAAGAAATACAATCTCAAACTTATTGAGGACAATGCGCAGGCGCACGGTTGCGAGTGGCAGGGACATAAGACCGGCTCTATTGGCGATGCAGCAGGACACTCCTTCTATCCGGGCAAGAACCTCGGAGCATTAGGCGATGCCGGAGCAGTAACAACCAATGATGAAGAATTGGCAAAAGCCATTAGAGCCTTAGCCAACTATGGTAGCCAACGCAAGTATGTGTTCAAATACACCGGACGCAATAGCCGTTTGGATGAGATACAGGCTGCAATTTTGGATGTCAAACTCAGGCATTTAGATGAAGATATTGTCTTGCGTCAGCAAGTGGCGGATTACTATTATGACCACATCTCCAATCCGCTCATCACATTACCCAAACGTTTACCATATTCAGAGAACGTATATCACCTCTTCCCGATTCTTGTCTCCCCCCTTAGGGGGCAGGGGGGGCGAGATGGACTGCATGATTATCTCGCAGAGAGGGGTATAGGTATAGTCATTCATTATCCTATACCTCCACACAAACAAGAGTGCTACCAAAATGCCGCATGGAATCAATACTCCCCCTTGAGGGGGCAGGGGGGCTTACCCATTACCGAACATTTGGCAGACGAAGAACTATCTATTCCAATGTCCCCATGCATGACTAAAGAGCAAGTAGAGTGGGTTGTGAAATGTGTAAATGAATTTAGATAATATGAAGGCACCCATTATAATAGCAGAGATCGGTTGCAATCACAAAGGTGATATGACAATCGCAAAAGAGATGATTCAGACTGCTGCGCTGTACTGCAAAGCCGATGTGGTCAAGTTCCAGAAACGCTGCAACCGTGAGTTGCTGACTCCCGAGGAATATAATGCGCCGCATCCTCATCCGGAAAACTCGTATGGTGCCACTTACGGCGAGCACCGCGAGTTCTTGGAGTTCACGCTTGACCAACACCGCCAACTGAAAGCATGGTGTGAGGAGTTTGGCATCGTCTATTCCACTTCTGTTTGGGATTTGACATCAGCCAAAGAGATTGCTTCGCTCCAACCAAAACTCATTAAGATTCCTTCCGCCTGCAATCTCAACAAAGAGATGCTCGGCTGGTTGTGCGACAACTATGAGGGAGAGATTCACCTCTCGTTCGGTATGACCACCAAAGCCGAAGAAGAAGAGATAGTCTCGTTCTTCGAGCAAAAAGGCAGGAACAAAGATCTGGTACTTTATAACTGCACCAGCGGTTATCCTGTGCCGTTTGAAGATATATGTCTATTGGAACTTACCCGTATGCGTGAGCAGTATGTCCACCGCGTGAAAGCCATCGGTTTTAGTGGTCACCATCTCGGCATTGCCGTTGATTCGGCTGCTGTAGCATTGGGAGCAGAGTATATAGAGCGCCATTATACGCTTGACCGCACATGGAAAGGCACCGACCATGCTGCCTCGTTAGAGCCGGATGGTGTCCGCAAACTCGCACGTGATTGCCGTGCAGTAGCAAAAGCTTTGACTTACAAGAAAGAGGACGTTCTCCCCATCGAGCAAGTCCAGCGCAATAAATTGAAAAAGAACCAGATTAAGTGGTGAGTTATCGTCCCGTATGTCGCTCGTAAGTGGCTAGTATAGAAAAAGACAATATAAATGCAATACAGACCATTACATATCATAATGCCAATGACCGGAGAAGGGTGTCGGTCATTGAAAGAGGGATATACAATTCCGAAACAGATAAAATATTACTGAAAGCAATACAAATCATTAAACGAAATGAAAACAGTAATCTTAGCTGGGGGATACGGCACACGAATTAGTGAAGAGTCGATTTTCAAACCCAAGCCGATGATAGAAATCGGCGGAATGCCTATTCTATGGCACATCATGAAAGAGTATGCCGCGTATGGACATACGGAGTTTATTATCTGTGCTGGCTACAAGCAGGAGTATATCAAACAGTGGTTCGCCAACTATTTCTTGCAAACCAGTGATGTGGCGTTTGATTACACCCACGGCAAGAACGATATCACCATCCATCAGAACCATGCAGAGCCATGGAAAGTGACGGTAGTGGACACCGGACTCAACACTATGACAGGAGGTCGCATCAAACGTGTGCAGAAATACGTGGGTGATGAGCCATTCTTTATGACCTATGGCGATGGAGTATGCGATGTAGATATTAATAAACTATTAGAGTTCCATAAGAGTCACGGCAAAAAAGCCACACTGACTGCTGTCAAACTCAAGCAAGACAAAGGCATCCTCAATATAGGTGGTGATAACGCCGTAAAGTCTTTCCGTGAGAAAAACCTCAGTGATGGCGCACCTATCAATGCCGGATATATGGTACTGGAACCTGCAATCTTTGATTATATAGAAGGCAACCAAACAGTATTCGAGCGTGACCCTTTGGAGAAATTGGTTGAACAAGGCGAACTGATGTCATACATCCACGAAGGCTTTTGGCAATGTATGGATAATATGCGTGAAAAAGAGATGCTAGAACAACTATGGGCGGCACACAAGGCACCTTGGTCCAAGAAATGGGATAAGAGTAGGAACGAGTGAGTTTTAACGAGTTAATGGTTATGGATAGAAAAGAAGAATTAAAACAACAGATACTGAACCTCACGCGCGAATATTATAAGGAGGTTCATGCTCCGAAACCGATATTCAAACCGGGTGAGACGAAAGTTAATTATGGTGGGCGCTATTTCGATGATGAGGAAATGGTGAACCTTGTAGATTCGTCTTTGGATTTCTGGTTGACAGCAGGTCCATGGGCGCATAAGTTCGAGACGCGACTAGCTAAATGGTTAGATGTCAAATACTGCGCGGTGTGCAACTCCGGCAGTTCTGCCAATCTCTTGGCATTCTATACCCTGACTTCACCTAAGTTGGGTGAACGTGCAATCAAACGTGGCGACGAGGTGATTACGGTGGCTGCCGGCTTTCCGACCACGGTCAATCCTATAATCCAATTTGGTGCAATCCCCGTATTCGTAGATGTCGCTTTGCCGGGATTTGATATTGATGTGAATCAATTAGAGGCAGCCTATAGCCCCAAAGTGAAAGCGGTGATGTTGGCGCACTCGTTGGGCAATCCTTTTAACCTCAAAGCCGTCAAAGCCTTTTGTGAACAACACAACCTGTGGCTGATAGAAGACAACTGCGATGCGTTGGGCTCAGAATACACTTTGGACGGCACAACCAAGAAAACCGGTACATGGGGAGATATTGGAACGAGTAGTTTCTATCCTCCTCACCACATGACGATGGGTGAAGGTGGAGCGGTCTATACCAACGACCCGCTGCTGGATAAGATTGTCCGCTCCTTCCGCGATTGGGGACGCGACTGCTGGTGCGTCGGTGGTGTGGATAACACATGCAAACTGCGTTTCACCGGTCAGTTCGGTGAACTGCCGCAAGGCTATGATCACAAATACGTCTATAGCCATTTCGGTTTCAATCTGAAGATTACCGACATGCAAGCAGCAATCGGTTGCGCACAATTGGATAAATTAGATAGCATTGTGGCAGCTCGCCGAGCAAACTACCAAACCTTATATGACGGTTTAAAGGATGTTCCGGGACTGATATTACCTATAGCAGAAGAAAACTCTAATCCTTCATGGTTTGGTTTCTTAATAGCAGTCAAAGAAGATGCAGTCTTTACGCGCAATGAACTGACCGGCTATCTGGAGCAGAACAAAATACAGACACGCAATCTCTTTGCTGGTAACCTCATCAAGCATCCTGCTTTTGACGAGATGCGCAAGAGTGGAGAAGGTTATCGCGTGGTCGGCGAACTGAGGAATACCGATTTCATCATGAACAATGGATTCTGGATTGGCGTCTATCCCGGCATGACTCCCGAAATGCTCCAATGGATGATTACTTGCATCCGCGAGTTTTGTGGGTGTAAGGAATGAACGACTGAACGACTGAACGAATGAACGAATGAACGACTGAACGAATGAAGGAATGAACGAGCCAAAGTATAGTTATAAGAACCTGGATGTTTACAAGGAGTCAAAGGCGCTTGTGAAGATGGTGTATTCATTATTGAAAAAGTTTCCGAAAGAGGAAAATTATGCACTATGTGATCAATTGCGTCGTGCCGTAATATCCGTTCCATCGAATTTAGCAGAAGGTAGCGGACGTGTTTCTGCTAAAGATCAAGCGCACTTTCTTGAGATGGCTTTTGCTTCCTTACAAGAGGTGGAGTGTCAGATGGATGTTGCGCATGATTTAGATTATATTACGAAAGAGGAGTTTGCTGCCATAAACACTCAAATCAGTAGAGTTGCTGCTATGTTATCCGGACTGCGTCGGAAGCGCCTTGAGGAGAACCGTTAAGCGTTCAATCGTTAAACGTTAAGCGATATGAAAGATTTTTATAAAAACAAGCGCGTCTTGATAACCGGTCATACCGGTTTCAAAGGCTCATGGCTTTCAATCTGGCTGCACGAATTAGGTGCGGAAGTGATAGGCGTAGCCCTTGACCCGCATATGCCGAAGGATAATTTTGTATTATCAGGAATCGGTAAGAAGATTAAAGCCGATTTGCGTGCGGACATTCGTGACGCAGAAGCAATGAAACGCATCTTCAATGAGTATCAACCGGAGATAGTTTTTCATTTGGCTGCACAACCATTAGTGCGTCTCAGTTATGAAGAGCCGGTTGATACATGGCAGACGAACGTGATGGGAACCATCAACGTGATGGAGGCTTTTCGTCAGTGTCCGTCTGCGAAAGTGGCAGTAATGATCACTACCGATAAATGCTATGAGAATCGCGAAATCAATCACGCATATACAGAGGACGAACCAATGGGCGGATATGATCCTTATAGTAGTAGCAAAGGTGCTTGCGAGATAGCTATCAGCAGTTGGCGCAGATCCTTCATGAATCCGGCAGAATATGCCAAGCATGGTAAATCTATCGCGTCCGTTCGTGCAGGAAATGTCATCGGTGGTGGCGATTGGGCAAAAGATAGAATTATTCCGGATTGCATCCGTGCCATCGAAGCGGATAAGCCAATCGTCATCCGCAACCGTCATGCCGTCCGTCCATGGCAGCATGTGTTGGAGCCGCTTAGCGGGTACATGCTTCTTGCTCAGAAGATGTGGGAGAGCCCGACTGAATATTGCGAAGGCTGGAACTTCGGTCCTAAGATGGATGCCGTTGTGCCGGTATGGGATGTAGCAACAATGCTGACGGAGATTTATGGCAAAGGCGAACTCCTTGACCAAACAGACTCCAACGCTCCGCACGAAGCCAATCTGCTGATGCTGGATATAACCAAAGCGCAAAACCGTCTCGGGTGGCAACCGCGTTTGACTACGGCTGAGGCTATTGCTTTGACTGCCGATTGGTATAAACGGTATCATCGCGAGAATGTATATCAGTTGTGTGTAAAGGAAATAAAATCATTTACCACAACCGCAGAATAGGTGAAGATCTATCAGTAGAGTTGCTCGAACATTAAATTTATTAAACTTATGAATTATATTCTTTCTAAAATTAATCAAAGAATTGAAATTGCTAAAGTACTTCAAAATGGAGAAGATATGATAGTTTATTATCAGTCAAGAATCGAGTACTTGCTTATTTTGATGTTGGGATATTTGTGGAATAAACATTTTGAAGATCAACCTTTGGATGAAAAAGAGTCATTATCAAACGACATTCTTTGTCCTTCTATTGGAACTATAGTTCAAGTAACTCGTCGACTAGATGAAGAAAAAGAATTTTTTGGAGACAAACGTATATCTAAGGCATTAAATGCTTATCCGGCAATCAGAAATACTCAATTGGGACATGGCTTCACATTTTCCGACTCAAAACGTAATTTAGAAGAGGATATCAACAATATATACACGACGTTAATTTCTTCTTCCCATACTTTATTTAACGGAGATTTTGATTTTATATGGGTAAATAACATTAAGGAAGGAAAGGCTTTTAGTATAAAATACGGGTGTTCTCCTGATGGTATAGTTCCGTGGACATGTCCATTGGCGATTTTTGCTTTTCAAACGGATTGCCTGTATATTTATATGTCTGACAATCATTATTATAACGTTTCTCCCTTTATTCGAATCAATGATGGCGGAGATAAATGTTTTATATTCAATAGAATTTCAGATAAGTTGTTAGGGAAAATACACTATAATAGGTTAAACTATACTGGTACTGAAGATGTAGTTTGGTCTCCATTTATATCTTTATCCCTATCCAATGATGGTTATAGAGAACGGTTTAGCAATGGTACAATCCGGAATGTATACGACAAAAACTTTAAAACATATATCGATGTCGGCATTAAAAAAGATATAATAGCGTTTCTTGACAATAAGGCTAATGTGTGTGCTACATTGTGGGGACATGGGGGGATTGGCAAAACAGCCACAATACAGGATATTTGTGATCACTATGTGAGTGTTGATAATAAAAAATTTGACTATATTATATTTCTTTCCGCAAAAGATAGAAAGTATGACTATTATAAAGGTACAATAGAAAATATATCAAGTTCAATCTCAACTTTTGAGGATGTAATTATTGCATTGAATAAACTTGTATATAATAGCAATTCTGACCGTTCGCAAGAAAATATTATCAACTTTGACGGAAAAATGTTAATTGTTATTGACGATTTTGAATCTTTTGCCAAAGAGGAAGCGAACAAGATATCGGATTTTCTAATGAGATTAGATGTCAATCATCATAAAGTTGTAGTAACTACAAGAGCTGCTAGTGTATCAATTGGGCAAGAAATTAAAACAAGCGAACTTAATATTGAAAATACAATTGCATTCCTTAAGTCAACCTTGACTAATGAGAGTATAGTGATATCAAATCAAGACATGCAAAAGTTGGAAAAAGAAGAAGTACGAACAAAGATTTTCAATATAACAAGTGGTCGCCCTCTTTTCATACTTCAGTTGGCTTTCATTATAGGTCAGCAGGGCATTGATAAAGCAATAGGAATTAACATTAAGACTTCTAAATCGGCTGTGGACTTTCTTTATGGCAGAATGTATGACTACCTATCTCCAAAGGCAAAAGACGTGTTTGTCGCGATGGGGTTAATTGTTTCAAAAGATAATATGACTAATGTACTAACGAAAATTAAGTACATTCTAAATATGGAGAATGATGACGATGGCTTCAATTCATCCGTTGATGAACTCAAAAAGTTAAAGTTGATAAAAACCACGGATGATGAAAATGCATACTATGAGGTCTATTCAAAAGAAATTTTGGAAATTATGAATCGGCAGTTTGCTCAGCGTGATTCATCATTTATAGGCAGTTGTAACTCAAGATGTAATCAAATAAATAAAGACAAAGAGGCAGATATAGAACATTCGCTGTTAAATAACGCGAACGCAAATCGTTTGGCAAAAAGCGAGATTGAAACTATAGAGTCATATAAGCAAATCTTGAATAGACCAACAAGCCCATTAGAGGTTCGGTTAAGTGCTATTATGAATTTAACAAGTTATTTAATCCTTGATTGTGGTAAACGTACTGATGCATTGGATGTCTTTGAGAAATATAGTACCCATTTTACTTCTATAACAATACAATCATCAAATAGAGATTTGTATGCAATATTTGCATTGCGCTGGGCTATTACAAATTGGGGTAATGGAAGCCCTTCTGAACGAGCAAAAGCAATAACTATATTAAGTGATTATCGCAATAGTGGAGTGAGAGCTCATAATGAGTACGATATCGAAATACAATCTGTATTATTGATGTATCGCTCATTAAACATCCTTACTCAATGGCGAGAATTAAAGGATAAAATGTATTATAATGAAATTCAATATTCAGATTATGAAATAGCGAGACGAAATCAAATTAATGAGTGCAAAAGTATTGATTCTCATATAGGACAACCTCTTTTCAGATTAGTAGTGAAACATAAATTGAATGAATATAAGACAAGTACTAGGCAGAGTATTATTACGGCATTCAATAGTTATGTTGATATTTTAGTGCGATTAAGAAAAATAGATCTTGCTATAGAGATATGCAATTACATTATTAATTATGGTCCTCAGAATTTTATTTTACAATTTGAATCTAAACGTAATTGGATAAAGTCAATTAGGTCTAAAAAATAATTTTAGGAAAGAGTTAATGTTATATTGTAAATGCTCGCTCTTATCCTCTCGTATCTGTCCCGTATGCCTCTCGTAAGTGAGGCGTAAATATAATTAAACACAATAAATGTTGAAAGCGCAATGAAAATAGCAATAATAGGTACAAATGGCTTCCTTTCAACAACTATTGCTAAATATGCAATAGATAAAGGATGGGCGTTGGATATGTTTGGGTTGGATAAACCGACTCAACACTCATATAGGCACTTTTATTCGATTGACTTAACGTCCGGATATATAGAGGTGGATAAATTATGTGAAGCAGACATTATTGTCTATGCTGTTGGAGCGGGTATTCAGTCCAACCTTAAGGAAAGTGCAGATTTAATATATGCACTTAATGTTAATGTTCCTGTTAGGATATGTAATATGCTTAAACAAGTTGATTATAAAGGAGTATTTGTTACATTTGGTAGCTATTTTGAACTAGGAGAAACTACATTAAATCGTCCTGCGACAGAAGATGATATTATAAATGCGAATGCACCAGCTCCAACAGATTATGTAGTGTCCAAACGAATGTTGACACGATTTGTAACATCTTATAAGCATGATTTTACACATTGGCACTTTATATTGCCCACGATTTATGGTCCGGGAGAAAATCCAATGCGGTTGATTCCATATACAATTAGTGCAATTCGAAATGGAGAAAATCTGCATTTTACTTCTGGAGAGCAAGTACGACAATATCTATGCGCAAGCGAGGTGCCGGTAGTATTAGATAAGGCATATATGCATTCCCTATCTTCAGGAATATATAATATTGCAGGTTCAGGAACACTAACTGTAAAACAAATTGTTGTGCAGATTTGCGAAGCCTATGGTAAACAAATGTCGCCGGACTGGTTTGGTGGTGTGCAACGTATGGACACGAATATGAGATATTTGGCATTAACGAAAGATGTTTTGTTAGAAAAAATAGGCTTTTCTGCTACTCTCAAAATGATGGATCAAATAAATTGCTATTAATATGAAAGATCCCGAAAAAATATTGTCAATTCTTATCCCGACATATAATCGTGCAGATATATTGCTATATACATTATCTTTATTTGAAGATCAAATCAAACGAAATGATAATGAAGTCGACTTGATAGTGTGCAATAATGCTTCAACCGACAACACAGAAAATGCACTTCACGAATTCTATGAAGCACATCCATTTTTTAAAATAATATCTTACACAGAGCATGTTGATGTCGGAAATTCAATCATCAGGTCTGCAGAAAATGCAATTGGGCTTTTCTTCATGGTATTTGCCGATGATGATATTCCTTCACCTTTCATGACTGATATGTTATTATCATCGTTGAAAAAATATCCTAACGTAGGCAAGTTAGTATTTAATCGATTAGTAGGTCGTACAAAAGAAAATAATTTAGATGTGGAATCTTTGAACATTGTCGGGACATCAGATTTTAGTTGTGGAGAAAAATATTACCCAGATTTACGAGTCTTCGCTTCCGAACATCAAAACGAGCAAGGTTTTGTTTCAGTAAGCGTAGTGCGTACGGAAATGTTTAAATCACGATATAAAGATGTTTACCCCAATGATTGTCTTGGTTTTGAACATGTAGTCCCTTTCATGTATGCAGCAAAAGAATTTCCAGTATTATATCTGCAATATCCTCTTTTAATACAACGACGTCCTTCATTATCCAACCAATGTGCCGCGCATGATTTTAATGGGGTCGTGGCATTTCTCTATTTTACAATTGGCCGTCCAAGGGCGATTAAACGCCAATGGGAATTAGGGCTACTAAATGATTTCAATGAGGTCTTGTTCCGTTATAATTATCATAATAATAACGGTAGTGTATCTAAGGAGGATAAAAGGAAATACTTTTATCAAGCTTGCCTTAGTTGGTCAAAAGAGTTGAGGCCATACGCAAAAGAACTTTGTGAATACCAATCTGATTTGGAATTGAGAAAAATGCTTCAGCGGATGTTGTCATCAACAGGAATTGTATATAAATTATGGAAATCTTACTATAGGTCAAAATTATATGGGTATAAATGGCTGATCGGGTATCCGTTACGGAAAATAAAGCGAATGTTTTAAAGATAACAAATATAACAATGAGACGATTTAGATTTCGAAAAATAAAGAGGTGGTATAAGAATATACACCAATTGCTTTTTCCTCTGAAAGAATTCCCTGTAATGCATCATGTTTATGATGTAAGAGAATTGTTTTTCCAAGAGAATGATAATCAAGGATTCTCCAGGTATGACATAATTGTTCGTTTGTTAGCAATCGAGAATTATTATGGAGAAAATGACTTTGGATGGGTATTGTATAGGAAAATGCAAAATAAAAGAAAGGGCGAAGAATGGGAAACAGCTGAAGAAAGATTCGTTGAATTGATTAAATCATATGAAAAAAATGGCTATGATGATAAATCAGAGATACTTATTAACTATGACTTACATTTGTGGAATGGTAGCCATAGGATAGCATTAGCACTTTTTCATAAAAGTTATTCTGTTTCATGCCAACTTCAAGCAGAATGGCCCAATGTTGATTATGGCATTAATTGGTTTATAGAGAATGATTTTTCTGTAAATGAGATTACAGAAATTAAATTTCGTTTTGAGAGATTAAAAAACGAAATTCAAGTTCCGTTTGTTTGTACATTGTGGGCTCCTGTTGCTCCCTTTTATGATGAAATCATTGAGAGATTAAAATTAGTTTGTGAAGTAGATTCCTATAGGGATTATATGTTCAATACATTCAATTATACACAGATGGCGCGCAAAATCTATGCGGTAGATGACATCGAGAAATGGAAGATTGAGAAAAAGATTGAGTATATGAAACAGAATATTCAGGATGATAATTGGGTGATCCGTGTGGTAAAACTCAATCTTAATCAACCTCGTTTCCGCCGTAAAGATTCTACACAAAATACGCTTTCTGTGGAATGTGAAGATATTAAAAGAATTATTAGAAACTGCTATAAAGACAAATTGCCGAATTATTTCCATGATATTATATGCCATATTGGTGACAACTTCTATCAGAACGAATTTATTGACAAATTGTTTCAATATCAATTTCTAAATGTCGCAGAAATCATAGATGCAATTTCGTCTTATGAATATGTGTTAACTAAAACAGATGTTCCTTATATGCCAAGTGATTTTCCGAAGAATTATCCTTTGGGAAAAGATATGGATATTATTTGTAGCAAAAGTGATTTTAACACTATCTGCGAAAAGATAGTCATTTCACTCCATAGTATGTCACTTCCATACTCAATTAATGTGATAGATAAATCTAAATATCACAAAATGATAAGAGTAGAGTTGGATGGACATTTGATTTATCAATTTGATATAGCATCTGAATTGCTGATTCCCAACGCTGATTTCATTCCGCAGATGCTGAAAAGAAGAGTTGGAGAACAAAACTATTACAAACCCATCTTGGAAGATGAATTGGTAATTCGCCTATATGAAGTAGTCAACAACAAGCAGAAACGTCACCATATTGAGTATTTGCAAAATCATTTGGCGGAATTTGATGCTAAAAGTGAAGAGTTCTTAAATACTGAAGCCCAAGACGTTTTGAAGCTACTTCGTGAATGTGCGAATGGCGAGTCTTTACTGGGGGGGGGGGCGCAGACAAATTAAACCTCGCCTTAATAGAATTGAAGATAGATTTGATACAAAATGCCATACCGCTGAGTGAGATATGTGTAGTGGGATCGTCTATTCTAACAATTTATGGTATACGAGAGAATCACGATGTCGATTTCGTAATGACCTCAAAATACAGAGAGCGATTTGCATCTTCGGGGGTAGTTCCATTTTCAGAGTTTGTAGAAATGGTAAGTCAAAACTGGGCAAGGAGCAAGAATAGAAAAACAATATCTGATGATGAATTAATAGAGAATCCAAAATACCACTTTACATATTATGGAATAAAGTTCGCCACTTTGCCATTACTATTAGAACGTAAAGAGTGGCAAGGTCGCGAAAAAGATATAAGAGATGTAGAATTAATAAATGGATACTTGCAATCATGCAATCAATAGCATTTGCAGCATATAAAAAATAGCAGTGGTCGGGTGACCACCACTATATACAAACGACCTTTGACATACTGACAGACTTATAGGACTATAACCATTGGTCCACATCGGATAGAAGGAAATCATCCAAACGGATTCCTCCTGTGCCAATAATATATGAGTGATCCGGTTTGAAAGCTTTTTCAAATTCTTTCATCCCGCTGTTCATTTTGCGTCTGCCGCTTTTGACTTCAAAAG
>CAKZZM010000054.1 GCA_937885465.1 uncultured Bacteroidales bacterium | reverse complement strand
CAAAAGCTAAACCGAGCATCAGAAAATTATTATTCAGAGCCTCACTCAACAGTGACTTCCTCTTGGAAATGTTCACCAACTACAAATTTTGATGCGTTTGCCGTGAACACACCCAAATAATCTTGGTCGGCTCCTGAGGGGGGCAGGTGCCCAAAGGAGCTTCAATCAAAGCACGATAGCGCCGATAAAGATAACGACTTGCCCGCAACGCCATGATCTGGTCTATCGCTGCACGATCGTGCGTCCACCAAAGGGGCTGAAACTTCTTCCTCGCATCCAACAAACAGGCATACAAACCTTTCTTGCGCAGAATTTGGTAATATGTCTTCAAAGATTGCCCTCCAGCGTTCCAGTCGCGTTTGACGACTACTTCATGCATATAGGTCATAACAATGAGTTTTTGGCATCGGCTACTCTCCATTGCCGATAGTTAGTTTATATTGAGATGTGGAGAGGCATCATATAATTGGTTAGTTGTAACAGGTATAGACATAAAAATAGCGTGAACTATTGTTCGCTTTCATTTGAGTTTCTGAGGTAATTCGACAAACCTAAATCAACCAAATTTGACGGGCAAAGCTCACGCATAAAGATGCATGAGCGTCAAAGGCTTTACCCAAGGTTGATTTCTTGAAAGTGTCGAATTTTCCAGAAACTCAAGTGTATCGCTTAACGCTATAAAAATGTATGTTGTGCATCGCCTTTACGATGCTGGTGGGTCATAGGCGGATAAATTATGAAATTTAAATAATTCTTAAAATAATGGCATTTGAAATAGTCTTAAAATGGAATTGAGATATGCTTCTCTATTATTCGTATCCATTGATGCCAAGGTTGCTTCGAATGTGGCTATAGCAGCATCAGCCTCACCGTTAGGCAGGGTTATGCGGAAAAATTGTTTGATTTGTTCCTGAAGTATGTGTTTTTGTTCGTTAGTCATCGTTTTATTATTGTATTTTTGAAACGCTGCAGCTCTTCGTCTTGTGCCATGAGAAGTGCGACATTGAGACAATCTAATAGTTCTGCACCTTCTTTTAGTTTAGTATAACGCACCTTGCCTAATCTCTTATTCTCTTTTTTGCTGCTATGTATATCTTTTTCAGAGAAAGTCGTAATCAATTTTTCCAATACGGTACTCGGCTTCAATATCTTCAACATCTCTATTGCGAAGCAGTGTGTGGTCGTCTATCTTGTCAGTGCGCTTGTTCAGATAATTATTGTATTCAGTTGCCCATCTATAAATGGCATCGGGTTGTTTTAATATCCAGGCTTCCATTTCTTGAATCATAAAGAAGATGTTATCTTTCTTTTCTGTTGGAATAGATATTGGCTTAATCGGCTCATTCGACAAATTGTCAAACCATTGTTGTTTTTGTGTCTTTGGCATATCCAAATCCACGAACAAGAAAGAATCTTCCCCCGCTACGAGATATTTCTTAACAGCCTGTCTGTAACCTGCTTGAGGATTGATAACTATGCTTATATCCTCTTTATCAGAAAGGACTTTGGCAAATATTCCATGTAATGATTGGCGCAAAAAATGATGTTTTGCCACTTCCGTTTATACCAAGTAACAAATTAACACCCTCTTTTAGTTCTACTGATGTTTCTCCTGCAAATGAAAAGAAATTCTTTATAATTACTCGTTTTAGCATAGTACACAAATTTGCTCGCAAATTTACTGCTTTTTTTGCAGATTTGCAAATAATTGTTGATTTTAATGTCTGAATTGAAGATTCTTGAGTGAGTTGTTGAGGATTTGACAAATATTTTGTAATTTTGCAATGTTCAAAAGGGATGGCTCAAAAGGGATGGTTCAAGTGGAGAACGTCTCCGAACGTTCTAAGGGATGGTTCAAAAGGGATGGCTCAAGTGGAGAACGTCTCCGAACGTTCTAAGGGATGGTTTACGCTATGCTATTGGGCTTTTTCTTTGGGCAATGCGAACATTTACATAACTTAGTGGTGATGACTCAGTATTTCCTGACGTTATGTCCAAACAAATAGTAGAGAACGTCTCCGAACGTTCTGGCAGTGGAATTACAAATTCTCAATTCGACGGATGAATTCTTGAACATCCAAGCCGAAAACAAAGTTAGCATGATAGACTACATAAGGACATCAGACGGGCTGTATGCCTATCGTTGGCCGCGAGCATCGGTGACGGCAGATGCCGTACTCTTTGCGGAGAATGAAGGACAAACATTTGTGCTACTTATTCAACGTGGTAACGACCCATATAAGGGATGCTGGGCATTTCCGGGCGGGTTCCTCAATATGGATGAGACGGTGGCTCGTTGTGCCGAACGCGAATTAGAGGAAGAGACCGGCATCGTACTGACAGGTATGCAGTTGGTGGGTATTTACTCTGATGTGGAGCGTGATCCGCGTGGGCGTGTCATCACGGCTGCATATTCAGCTATGACGACTATGACGGAAGCTACCGCCGCAGACGATGCCGCTGCCGCCAAATGGTGGCCGCTGAATAACCTCCCAAAACTTGCTTTCGACCACGACAAGATTTTGGCAGACGCAATGCGAGTTTTGAAAATAAATGAATAAATATTAGATGTACACAATCCAATTCACTTCTTTTCCTTATTTGGTAGTGGAGAACGTCTCCGAACGTTCTGGTAGTGGAGAACGTCTCCGAACGTTCATAGATGTGAAACTACAAACTAAATCCGTTAGAATATGGCACAGAAGATACAGAAAACAAATGTGTGCCGATTGTTAGATGCGGCAGGAATCGCGTATGAGTTGATTGAGTACGAGGTGGACGAGTCTGACCTCAGTGCCACGCATGTCGCTCAGCAGTTGGGAGAAGACGTGGATGCTGTCTTCAAGACCATTGTGTTAGAGGGCGACAAGGTAAAGCATTTTGTTTGCGTCATTCCGGGGGCTTGTGAAGTGGACTTGAAGAAAGCGGCACGAGCCAGCGGCAACAAGTCCTGCAAACCCATTCCGCAGAAAGAGCTGCAACCGCTCACCGGCTACATTCGCGGCGGTTGCAGCCCGATAGGGATGAAAAAGGTATTCCCGACATACATTGACGAGACCTGCCTTCTGAATGAGAAGATATACATATCTGCTGGTCAGCGTGGTATGCAGCTCCGCCTCACTCCGCAAGACCTAATCAGCTATGTGCCATTAATCATTAGCGATTTGACCTGAACGATAACAATTATTTATGAGAACGTTATTTATAGCAGTTAGCACAATGCTGTTCGCAGCATGTGCGCCGAAGTTTCCGACTTTAATACCGGATGAGTTTGAACAGGTCATCGCCGAACCCGATGTGCAGTTGGTTGATGTGCGTACGCCCGAAGAATTCGAACGAGGACACATCGTGGGGGCAATGAATATCAACTGGAAAAACGATTCTTTTGCCGACGATGCAGCAATATTGGAACGATCTAAAACCATTGCTATATACTGCAAAGCAGGACGCCGCAGTCACGCTGCAGCAGGAAAATTATACCGAATGGGATACAAGAATATCGTGGAATTGCAAGGCGGTATTGAGGCTTGGCAGGCAGAGGGAAAGGCAGTGCAGGTAGACATACACAACAGATTGTAACAGGTAAGTGGGCAAAGATGAACCATACCTCACAAGCCACCGCCCTGCGCGACATCCGGGACTTGGTAGAAAAGGGCATCCTGCGCAAGACGGACGAAGCAGGCAGAAGCACTAACTACGAATTGATACTAAATTACTAAAGTTTCCCACATCAGAGAATCAAGAGACGGTGAAAAACACCGTCTCTACCTTTATTTGTCGGTGAATTAGACAATTGGGCTAAAAAAACTTTGTTTTTTGATATTTGGGTCAAAAATTAACTCAAATTATCCAAAAATTAAAATTTGCGGCAATATAAGTGGGAAAGTTTAGTTTTATTAGAAATAGTGAGCAATTCATTAAGCACATACGTGCATTGACCCGAGACACGATGGTCTGCAATACTTTCAAAAATCTTTGGTAACATAATAACATCATTTTAGTGGTTGGTTAATGTCCCATTTCGCGGACGAGCCGTCCACGTCCCATATGCCACAAAGATACCATATTTTTATCATCTACGCAATAGTTAATTCAATAAAATTCAATTATTTATACTGTGTATTTGCCGCATTGCCGCGAATAGGGAATAGTTGCGTCTAATAACCCAATTCGCGTCATAATGTCAATTATTTTGATGCGGTTGCCCTGATTTTTACAAAACAATCTTGCATAATCAAAATATTTATATTATCTTTGCAACGAATATGTGATTAATATTGCCGACCGGCGGAATACTCGTCATGATACAATTATTCTAATAAGAAATATAGAATAGCCTTCCCCCTCCGCAGCACAGCGGTGCAGCACAGACATATTAAATTAAGCGTTATAAGCCGAACTTGATTTTCTGAAACCTGAACAATTTCAAGAAAACAATTACAATCCAAGCAAAAGCCTAATGACGCCCTCGTTAACAGCGTGGGCTTTTGTGCATAATTTGGATTGTAAGGTAGTTCAGGACCTCAGAAAATCAAATGATGCGAAATAAAAGTTTCACGCTTTTTTCGTGTGCCTATAAGCCGCTTACCAAAGATAAATAACTTTCAGAGAAAGTCATAATATTATATCAGATTCAAAATAGTACAGGTATGAGAAAACAAATCTTTTCCATTTTCATTGCATTATTTTCCGGCATAGTATCTATTGATGCCGCTCTTATTTGGAACGGGACATCAACATTGTGGTCAAACGGTGACGGGACACAGGCTTCTCCTTACCTTTTAGAGAAGCCGGAACACTTATCGCAGTTGTCGAAAAACGTTGCCAACAGCACAACTTACGCCGACAAATGGTTTCGCTTAACCGAAGATTTTGATATGGACGGAACTTCTTCGCGAGTGATTACCCCTATCGGCAAGGATGACTCTCACCCATTCAAAGGACATTTTGACGGTGATGGTCATACGATAAGCCACGTACTTATGAACTGCATGAGTACTCAGTATTGCGCCTTGTTCGGTTATATTGAGGGGGCGACTATAGAGAAACTTAAAGTGGAGGACGTGTTGTATTTCGGCAGTTCAACAACAGTAACATATTCAGCCGTACTGGCTGCTTATGCAAAGGGGTGTACGTTTAGCAATATCACCACAGACGGAACAGTGTCTGTCAATGGTGTTTATTGTGGTGGTATGATTGGGTATGTCGAAAACGGAGCAAATATCCTACAGTGTGTCAACTTATCAGATGTCACTCTTAATGTAACCAACCAAAACGCGGCAGTAGGCGGTATCGTTGGTTACAACAAAGTTGGCGCAACTTTGTATATGACCGAAACGATAAATGAAGGTGCTCTTGCAATGAATGTTATTTCTTCTGATAACTCGAAATCAGACGAATCTGCCATAGGCGGCTTGATGGGCATGACATCATTGGACATACAGCTTGATAAATCATATAACAAAGGTGCCATCAATGCAGATATCAAGCACAATCACAACGGATATGCTGCCATGACAACAGGTTCGACTTATTCTGCAACCAGTAGAAGGAGTACAACCGGCAGAATAGGCACGACACAGGTCTTTTATTATAACTCCATAATCAGTGCAGGTGGTGTGGTTGGTAAAATCAATGATGGTGCCGCAGTGTCTGTTGCAATGAGCATGGCACAATGTAGCAATTCAGGAGATATTATTGTTACCAACACAGGAACATACACCCGTGTAACAACCAATGCCGGAGGGGTGTTGGGCAGTAGTTATGCAATAAGCTCTGCTGACAACAACATTTTATCCTGTTATTCCAAGTGTAATATTACGGTACCATCTTCGACTGTTGTTCAAAATAATGCCCCAAGACGAAAGATACCATCTATTCCCGGTATCAGTTTCCCCAGTGTTATATCGGGGACTATCCCTGTAGGGACCGAAACCGATAGCAGTTCGGGCGGCAGTTTGAACACCACGACTGTTTATTATCATTATGCCGGGGGAGTATTGGGAGACAAGATTGCTACATTTAACCTTAAAGTACAAAACTGTTATTACGCGGGACTTCTTACCGGACAAAAGGTTGATGGGTTGAGTGTGGATGTCATCAATGATTATTCCAATAACTATTATCTTGATGCCTGTGGGGCGGAGACTGCAAGTGCTTATGGAGCAGCTCTTAATGAAGAAACAATGATGTCAAATGCTATGCCAATGGTTCTCAACAACGATGGAGACGACATTTTCGTTAAGGATGACTACAATTTCAATGGGGGATATCCTATTTTTGCGTATCAGTTGCCTCAGAAGCATACTCTCACTCTGCTTGCTGATGCAGACAAAGGTTCTATGACGGGTGGCGGCGAGTATGACAAAGATGCTTCTGTCACTATAGGTGCCACGCCTCATACGGGTTATCGTTTCCTCCGTTGGTCCGACGGCAACACCTACAACCCTCGGACGTTGACATTGACCAATGACCTTACACTGACAGCAGAGTTTGAAACTATAATATACACGATAACCGCGATTTCTTCAGATGAGTTGAAGGGTACGGTAAGCGGAAGCGGAGACTATGCTTATATGTCAGAAATAGAAATCTCTGCCACACCTGCCGAAGGCTACATATTCAAGCAATGGTTAGGCGGCAACACCGACAATCCGCGCACGATAACCCTTACACAAGACACCACTTTTATAGCAGAGTTTGATGTTGCTCCTCCCGCTCAATATACTCTAACATTGTCGGTAAATGATTCTGATATGGGTATAGTGCTTGGTGTAGCCGGTACTTACGATGATGGCACTAAAGTTACAATTACAGCAATGCCGAATGACTTGTATTTGTTTCGCCGTTGGTCGGATGGTGTTACTGATAATCCGCGAATCTTGAATATGGATAATGATATTAATCTCATAGCCATATTCACTCCCGTAGGCAGTAGTACGAGCGAGCATAGCAGCGGGGTAGGTTCGTTCAGTGTAAGCGCATCGAAAAAAGTTACTTTCTCTCCCGGCAATGTACAATATCAGGCAAGTTCCGACACATGGCGTTTTGCCGAGCATCAGTGGGATTATGTCGGTAATGGAAACAACGGTACAGTATATCAAGACGATGTGAAGAGCCAAAATAGTCAGGTTGGCAGTAACTACGATGGTTGGATAGATATGTTTGGGTGGGGAACCGGCAATGCTCCAACAAAGGTAAGATCAAATTATAAGGATTACCTATCATTTACAGATTGGGGAACAAATGCAATCAGTAATGGCGGTAATACGGCCGGTATGTGGTACACATTATCTAAGGACGAGTGGGCATATCTGTTGCATGGTCGCGAAAATTATGATAAACTTTTTGGCTTGGGAACTGTTGCCGGTGTGAATGGTATAATCATCTTACCGGATACTTGGAACAAACCGCAAGGGCTGTCTTTCAGTCCGGGTGTTGCGGATGGTTTGTCGTGGAACGAGTCTTACTATACAGAGAATGGCATCAATCATTATGCAGACAACTCTTATACAGTCACTCAGTGGGAGAGGATGGAGACTGCCGGTGCGGTATTCCTGCCGGCTGCGGGTACGCGAAATTCGTATGTAGGGATTGCCGGTAGTTATTGGACATCTACGCAGGATGGTACGACAACAGCACATGGTCTCTATTATGACGCATCAGTTGTGAATTTTCAACGTGGTTTGTATGCTCTCTACAATGGTTTTTCTGTTCGGTTGGTACGGACTCTTCCGAATAACCCGACATATACAATAACCTTTTCCAATGATGACGGAAGCGTGCTTCAAAGCAGTCAAGTCGGATATGGCGTAGTACCCTCATATAATGGTCCTACTCCGACCAAACCTTCTGATGAACAATATAAGTACACCTTTGCCGGTTGGGACAAAGATTTTGTATCTGTTACAAGCGATGCAACTTACACTGCGACATATAACAGAACTAAGAATATATACACGGTTGTCTTTTATGATGCAGATGGCGTTACTATGTTAGGACGACAACAAGAGGTTGAGTACGGCAGTGCAGCAACCGTTCCCGAAGTGGATATCCCTGAGTGCCGTTCGCTTTCATGGGACAAAGACTTTGACAATATAACAGCCAACACTACTGTGCAAGCCGTATGGAATGTGATGTTGTTAGCCTCCGGCTATTGTGGCGCAGAAGGCGACAGTACTAACCTACGTTGGGATCTCTCTTGCGATGGTGTCCTGACCATAAGCGGCACGGGAGCGATGAGGAACTATGGTTATGATGGTGGACCATGGAAAGAGTATAAAGGTTTGATAGAGTCTGTTGTAATAAGTGACGGCGTAACGTCTATTGGGAATAATGCCTTTTATTCGTGTTATGCATTGACCTCTGTTGTAATACCTAACAGCGTGACGCTTATAGGTGAGTGGGCATTGGCTGACACAAAACTTAAATATGTGGAAATACCTGATGGAGTGACGGATATATGTTCTGATGCCTTTAGGGGAACCCCATTGGATTCCATATCCATACCGAGCAGTGTGAAGTATATAGGTATTCAAGTGTTTAACGGATGCAGTAGATTGAAGAAGGTAAAAGTTGATTCTGACAATATTGTATATGATAGTAGAAATGATTGTAATGCAATCATCAGCAGCAAATCCAATACATTGAAATATGGTTGTATCAATACCGTGATACCTGCTGATATAACTCGTATAGATGATGACGCTTTTGACTCAAGGACGGGGTTGACAAGCATTGTTGTTCCTGATAGTTTGATTAGCATCGGAGAAAGAGCTTTCTATAGATGTAAAGATTTAAATTCTATTGTTTTGCCAAGTTCACTTGAGAGAGTTGAACGTGACGCATTTAGCTATTGTTCTTCAATGGAGAGTGTGGAGTTTTTAGGAGCTACACCTCCGGCGTTTAATATCACTACAGCTATTGGAGTTGCAAAAACCAATGGATGTTTCCTTAAAAACCCATGTATATTTTATGTTCCATGTGGTACCAAGGATGCTTATATTGCCGCCTTGAACAATGGTGTACAAGATGGATATATCGTTGACTCTGCTCGTGTAATTGAGCGTCGCTCCCTTACCTATACTTACTCTTCCATTGACGAGGCAAAAGGCACCGTTAGTGTGACGGAGGAGACGGTGACTTGCGACTCCATAGTTGTGGTGCTGCATGCGGAACCCAAGCCCGGATATATGTTCACGACATGGAACAACGGGCGCAAGGAACGAGACATGCGAATAACAATAGATGCCCTCAACTACGATGGTGCTCATTTCGAGGCGTTCTTCTACGACAGTATCAGTTTCACTAACCTGCCGATAATAGAAACCACGCAATATACCGTCGCCGTGGCGGCACTGACCAACCTGCCGGATATGGACGCTGACCTCGTTAATTACGCTCTGGCAGGTTTCGAGGTATGGTATCAGAATGACAACGGTATAGGCGGCAGTTTCATTGCGCCATGCGCCGTGAGGGACGGCTACATGCAGACGACCATCGACCTGCATCATCAGTTCGCAGCCGATGCCCTACAGCAGTATCCGTTCGATGAGGTTTATTACCGTCCGTACTACACTTCCGAGACGTATTATATCAACGAGGAGCATCCGATATGGAACGAGCATATTGTCGGCGAATGGGTTGATGTCCCGACGTGGAAACGCGACAACGTGTGCCGTGATATCGCCACCACCGTTGACGTTGACCTATGTGAGGGAGAGGCGTTCAATGCCCACGGTGGCGGACTGACACCACTCGAAGGTGGTGTGGGTGAAACGACCATCACACGCACGTATCTGTCGTCATTCGGCTGCGACTCGGTGGTAACCTATCGCCTGCACTATCATCCGAAGTACAACATCACATTGAACAAAACTATCTGCCAAGGTGACTACTACATGTTCGGCGATGAGCGCCTCACTGAGCTCGGTACATATCGCTATGAAAGCAAGTCAATCCACGGCTGCGACAGCGTCGTCACACTAAATCTTTACATCGCTGACACTTATCTTGACACAGATGAGGTGGATATTACAGACAAAAGTTTGCCATATATTTGGGAAGGTAGAGAAATAACCGAAGGGGGTAAGTATAAGGCTTCGTACACCACTGTTAACGGCTGCGATAGTATTATGCAACTTACTTTGAATGTCAATGTCTGCGAGACTTTTCTTGTCACTGAAACCGCAAAAATCTGTGACGGAGAAACCTACACGTGGCAAGGTATCACACTCACTCAGCCTGATACCTACGAAACACTATATAACTCTGTCCATGGATGCGACTCGATCTATCGCCTGACCCTGACTTTACAGACTTGCGAACCCGTAGAGCCCGAACCAGTAGAACCCAAACCCGAAGAACCCGAAGAATGCAGCACATGGAACACTTATAGCCGCAACGTAATGCCCAATATGTGGGGTACGATATGTCTGCCATACGATGTAAACGTTGAGGATGCAGAAGGCGTGAGCAAGGTGTACTATCCGATAGCCTACAGAACGTGTCCGGGCAGCATATACTACGATGTATATTATGAGCCTGTTGATGTTATGCTGGCAGGACACGGCTACCTGTTCAATTCCCTCAGTACGAACACCGTCCGATTCCCGTACTGTAGCGAAGGCGACCCGACAGCAGCAGTGACGGCAAGTTACGGCAATGCTCTGCAAGGCTTTATAGGAGAGGACGAGAATGATTATGTCTATGTCCCGTTAGGTGCATGGGTATTACATACTGACGGGTGGAAGCAGGTTGTTTTAAGCAACACCTCCGATTGGATGTACAGCAACCGTGCATATCTCGTCCTTGAGTACCTTGACGACTATGCCTCTGTCTCGCCATCACGTATTGCAGGCTGCCGCGTGGTAAGGGTGACTGCAGGTTCTATGGCAACCGACACCGCCACAGGCGAAGAGAGTATGCCTTCTGCCACCGGCGGGCAGCAGAAACCGACAAAAGTGATGATAGACGGACATCTCTTCATCCTCATGCCTGACGGCACACGATATAGTGCGACAGGACAGCGGATGGAGTAAAGCCGAAAGATACATGTTCGGGACAAGCCGTTAACGCGGCGCAGCCGCTCCCAACAGGTTATCTAACAAATAGGAAATCTAACAAAAGATACAAAAGAAAATAGTGTTTAACCTCAAACAAATTACAAGTAAATTACAATGAAGAAAACTTATGAAAGACCGTGCGCAGACGCGCTGCTGCTAACGGCATCGTCAATGCTCATGGCGAGCGGTCCCGGCGGCGGAGGCGGTTCGGGCGGCGGAGGATCTTTAGTCCCCGTCAAGCGACAGGGCGCCCCGTTCCCGACACACAAATGACGACATGTTATGTACCGGAGACCTGCCGCAACACCGTAGAGCCATAGCGCGCTATGGCTCTACAAAGGAAAATATTACTGTCCGATACAAATGTCGAATAGTATGTACGTACGTACAAGCTAACGCGCTATAAATCGGTAGTGCGTTAGTTGTTTTTTAGGAGTAAGCCCCCTTAGAAAAATAGTGTCTGAATTGCCAGCTTTTTGGGCGGTGATTTGGCATATTGCGCCAACACATCTGCCCATCTGCTTTCGGGTTCTTCAAAGAAAGCTAAACTCACATATTTCGAGTAATAGTTTACTGCTCGGCTCTAAGCCGCGGGCTATTGCAAGTATGTCGTTGCGTTTGAACTTGTCCGGTGCCGGTATTTGAAGGCGTTCCATACATTTATATGTTTTTCCGTTTCGGCCGTCCGAAAACAGTTGTACCTTTGCCCATTTGATATAAGTATGAACGTTCGGAGACGTTCTCCACAATTTACGATTTTATGTTTGGCGACACAAAGTAAATCAAGTGGGCTGACTCCACAAAGGAATCAGCCCACTTTTACCGGAACGTTCGGAGACGTTCTCCACTACCGGAACGTTCGGAGACGTTCTCCACTTAACTCTCTTTATGCATCTACATAGTACAAAAAATTAAAATGTAGGGTAGGGGAGAATTAGAATCCTAAATCATAGAAATATAAAAATTTGCGGAATTCACAAAGTTAAATACGTCATTTTTTAATATTCTGCTAAATTTTATTTCATATTTGTAAATTGTAAAATTGGCAGCATCTGTTTGTGGCAACATCGAAATTTAAGCCATTATTGACAATTGTATATCATTATAAATCAATAGTTATATTACAAATCTAAAGTAACACTTTAGAATTTTATCTTATATTTGTAAAATAGTGCAAATGCAGATAATGATATAAGAATTAATGTATATTATATGATTGTTTATAAGTTATATATTGTTTTAAAAGCAAAGTCGAACTTTAAAATAATTACTGCTGATTATGAGGTTATTATACAAATGTTAATTACTTGTTGAAAACTTTGTAAATTAACAAATCTGAATTTTCTATAAAATAAATTTATTTCCTAACAAATTTGCAGATGTGAATAAATTTAATTATCTTTGCAAAAGAATTTTGAACAAATTTTTTAACAATTTTGCATTTAAGAGCATTTTGATAGTAAAATGATGTCTTACTTATGTAGATTTGAGATATCGCCTTAAATCAAAGATTTTTGTTATGACAGAACAAGAGAGATTGCAAATGCTGATGCGGACAGAGGAGATGTCTGCAAAGGATTTTGCTGCTGAGGTGGGAATTTCAGCGGCAACTATGTCGAATATTCTTAATGGTCGAAACAAGCCGAGTTTAGAAGTATTGCAAAAAGTACTGAATCGATTTCGTTTGGTAAGTTCTGATTGGCTTATTTTAGGCATCGGCAGTATGTACAAGAGCAAGCAAGCCGGTCATGAGCAGACACTTTTTGATGTAAAGCCAAATGAACCGGAAAATAAAGCAGGTGATGAACGTTCGGAGACGTTCGCTACTAAAAATGGTAAGATTTTAACTGATTCTAATGATAATGGCATAATTGCGGCAAATTCAAAGGTCGGTAATTCAAGTGCGGATTCTTTTAGAAAAGCATATTTAAACTCTGATCAAGTGAAATTGTCTCCAGCAATAGAAAAGATTGTTGACAAAAAAGTATCCAAAGTTATTATTTTCTTTGACGATGGGTCATATCAGGAATTATAGACTCAGATGTACTCGCGGAAGATGGTCTGAATTATGAAAAGCAAGCCTAAATTTACAGGCTTGTTTTTTGTGATAATTTACATTATGTTAAATTATAATATAGTAATATATGGTTTTAATTTAGACAGAGAAAGAATTTAGGGATAATTTTTGAAATATAGGAATAAAATTGTAATTTTGTATATTGATATATACATAACGAGCACAGAAAACCCGGAATGAACGGAAGGTGCTTTCAGAGTACGTAAATATGTTACCATTAGCGGAGAGAATGCGACCGAAGAGGTTGTGTGAATATATAGGTCAGAAGCATCTTGTTGGTGAAGGTGCGGTAATTCGTGTGATGATAGAAACAGGTAATCTATCTTCCTTTATATTATGGGGTCCTCCCGGTGTTGGTAAGACTACATTAGCGAGGATAATTGCGAGGGAACTTGATCGTCCGTTCTATACCCTATCGGCGGTTTCATCCGGAGTTAAAGAAGTGAGAGATGTAATTGATAAGGCAAAGAAAAGCAACGCACTAATGCGTGATAGTTTTTTTTCGGCAAATAATCAAGAACTTAGGCAATTTGGGAACAATGATATTACAGCTAATCCGATACTATTTATAGATGAGATACATAGATTTTCTAAATCCCAGCAAGATTCACTTCTTGGTGCAGTAGAAGACGGAACGATAACGCTGATAGGTGCCACTACCGAGAATCCTTCATTTGAGGTTATATCTCCCCTACTCTCACGCTGTGCCGTGTATGTTCTAAAGCCACTGGGTATGAGCGACATGGATGAATTACTTGATCGCACATTAAATGAAGACGAGTATATAAGAGCGAGGCACCTTGTTATTAAAGAAAAGGAAAGTCTATTTAGGTTTTCCGGCGGCGATGCAAGAAAATTACTTAATATCATTGATTTAGTGGCTAATACCGTCACGCAGAAAGATGCAGATGGAAATATATTAATAGACAATAAAGCAGTAACAGAAAGTCTTCAACAAAACCCGCTTGCATACGATAAGGATGGTGAGATGCATTATGATATTATTTCTGCGTTTATAAAATCTATTCGCGGTAGTGATCCTGATGCTGCAATATATTGGTTAGCAAGGATGGTAGCGGCAGGTGAAGACCCTAAATTTATTGCTCGGAGATTGGTGATTTCTGCATCAGAAGATATAGGTCTTGCCAATCCTAACGCCTTATTGATAGCAAATACTGCTTTTGATGCTGTTTCAAAAATAGGTTGGCCTGAGGGACGTATCCCGCTTGCGATGGCAACGGTATATTTAGCATCATCTCAGAAGTCTAATTCCGCCTATTTAGCCATTGACAGCGCATTAGAAACGGTTAAGAAAACCGGTAATATGCCTGTTCCTTTGCACCTTAGAAATGCTCCGACAGAGTTGATGTCAGAACTCGGATATGGTGAGAATTATAAATATGCTCACGATTTTGCCAATCATTTCGTCAAACAGCAATTTCTCCCTGATGGCATGACTGATTGTCGGTTTTGGTATCCTCAGGGTAGTCCGGCAGAGCAAAAAATGTCAGAATGGCTGCGTTTTCTCTGGGGTGAAGATAAGAAATAAATGGCAGGCATATATATCCATATTCCATTTTGCAAGTCACGATGCATATATTGTGACTTTTACTCAACTACCCTACTCTCTAAGAGAGATGAATATGTAGAGTCGCTATGCAAAGAGTTTTCCTTAAGAAAAGCTATTTTTCATTCGTGGTTAGATGATAGAAATGATATCTTGAAAAGTATATATATAGGTGGTGGAACGCCGAGCGTGCTGAGCGAAGATGGTGTTACCCATATTCTCAACCATATTCGCACCGGCTTTAGAGAATGTAATCAATTTGAACGAAACTTAGAGATTACCATTGAAGTCAATCCTTCTGACATAAATGTAAATAAAGTGAAAGCCTATATTGCAGGCGGAATTAACAGGATAAGTATTGGTGTACAGTCTTTTCAGGATGACAAGTTGAAATTAATTGGTCGTAGGCACGATGCTGAAACAGCGAGTAAAGCGGTAAAAACAGTAAGAGAAGCAGGAATAGAGAATATATCTATTGACCTGATGTATGGTTTGCCAAATGAGAGTATGGACGAATGGAAGGAGGATATTGAGAAAGCGATTGACTTAGGTGTTGAGCACATTTCTGCATACTGCTTGACTTATGAGGATGGCACAAAACTATATCAATTAAGAGAGAATGGTGAAGTGCAGGAATTAGAGGAGTTATTGCTTAACGATATGCAAGACTATGTTTCTGAGCGGTTAGGTGCAGCCGGCTACAGGCAGTATGAGGTAAGCAATTATGCAATACGAGGTTTCGAATCAGTGCATAACAGCGGATATTGGAATAAGTCTCCGTATCTTGGTTTAGGCGCAGGAGCACATAGCTATAACGGCAAGGAAGAGAGAAGTTGGAACATCGCTGACATAAACAAATATATGTGCAGTATTCAAGACGCTTTTTCTGCTTCTTCGGCACAATATTTGCCTATTGAGTACGAGCATCTAACACCTGAAGAACAATATAATGAAGTAGTAATGTTAGGTCTCAGAACATCTTCGGGAGTAGCTGTGAGTCAGATTGATATGGCTATCCGCCCCTACTTTTTGAAACAGGCAGATAAATGGCTGAAAAATGGATTAGTAAGGGAGGACATAATCGGTGCAGCCGATAATACGCGCGAAATAAGATATGTGGCTAACAAAAAAGGTCGGCACATATTAAACAGGATTATAGAAGATTTGATGATATGACATTCAAGAAAGGTTTTTCCGTTTTTCTCTGGGGCATATTGTTCCTTGGAGTTTTTTTTGTTTTTATGGTCTTCTTCGGTATTGCCAAGGGCTGGTTTGGCTACCTTCCGCCGATAGCGGAGTTGCAGAATCCGAAGAATCGTTATGCGAGTGAGATATTCTCGTCGGATATGGTGTCATTGGGCAGATATTACCGTCAGGAAAATCGTGTAGGCGTGTCATATGCAGATATATCTACGTATGTAATTGATGCATTAGTGGCTACAGAGGATGTGCGTTATTATTCTCATTCGGGAATAGATTCCAAAGCCTTTTTTCGCGCTCTTTTGACTTTAGGTAAGGCAGGTGGAGGTTCTACTATCACTCAGCAGTTATCGAAGCAACTTTATTCTCCTTCAGCCGACAATGTGGTAGAGCGTTTGATGCAAAAGCCGAATGAATGGGTTATTGCAGCGCAGTTGGAGCGACTTTATTCAAAGGAAGAGATTATTACCATGTACCTCAATCAGTTTGATTTCCTGTATAATGCAGTAGGTATAAAGTCAGCGGCGCAAGTGTATTTCGGAGAGCAGCCGTCAGAGTTACGGATAGAGGAGGCTGCAATGCTTGTAGGTATGTGTAAGAATCCCTCTTATTACAATCCTATTCGCCATAAAGAGCGGGCAATAAATCGCAGAAACACAGTGCTTAACCAAATGGCGAAGTACAATTACATAAGTGAAGAACAATGCGATTCGCTAAAGCAAATACCATTGGATATCCGCTATCATTCTGTTGACCACAAACAAGGTCTTGCGCCGTATTTTAGGGAGTATCTAAGAAAAATATTAACTGCTCGCGAGCCTAAGGAAAGCAACTATTCTTCCTGGAATATGGATCAGTTCGCCATTGACAAGCGTCAGTGGGACACTAACCCTCTATATGGTTTTTGCAATAAAAACAAAAAGCCTGATGGTACTCCTTACGATATATATAATGACGGCTTGAGAATATACACAACTATAGATTCTCGCATGCAACAATATGCAGAAGAGGCGGTAAGTGAGCATATTCAATATCTGCAAAATCGCTTTTTCCTTGAGAAGCAAAAGAGTAAGACTGCTCCTTTCTCACGTGATTTGAGTCAGCAAGAGGTAGATGATATCCTAAATCGTAGTATGCGTCAAACGGAGAGATACCGATTGATGAAGAAAGCAGACAAGTCTGACAGTGAGATTAAGGAAGCCTTTAACACACCTGTAGAGATGCGCATATTCACTTATGACGGCATAATAGATACTGTAATGTCACCGTTAGATAGTATTCGTTGGCAAAAATACTTCTTGCGCTGTGGATTTATGTCGATGGATCCTCATTCGGGTCATGTAAAAGCTTATGTTGGCGGTCCGAACTTTGCCAATTTCCAATATGATATGGTTACAGTAGGTAAGCGTCAGGTCGGTTCAACAGTGAAACCATATATTTACACTCTTGCTATGGATGAGGGTATGTGGCCCTGTGATACCACTTCGTATGTGCCGGTTACGCTTATTGATGGCAATGGTATAGAGTGGACTCCGAAGGAGAGTCACAAGGTACCCGATGATGAAGTGGGCAAAATAGTTACTCTGACTTGGGGCTTAGCTCAGTCAAGTAACTGGTTATCCGCATATTTAATGTCGCTCTTCACGCCGGAGCAACTCGTCCGCTTGATGCGTTCGTTCGGTATTGAAGGTCAACTTGACCCTGTTGTAAGTCTTTGTCTCGGTCCGTGCGAGGTGTCAGTGAGCGAGATGGTAGATGCATATACAGCCTTTGCCAATAAAGGTATTCGTGTAGAGCCGTTATATGTAACTCGCATTGAAGATAATAATGGCAATGTACTTGCTTCTTTTACACCTCATACCCACGAAATTATCAGCGAACAGACTGCATACAAGATGATTTATATGCTTCGCAATGTTGTTGACCACGGAACAGGTGTCAGAAACCGTTTCAAATATGGTTTGAAGATGCCGTTAGGCGGAAAGACAGGAACGAGTCAGAATAACTCTGATGGTTGGTTTATGGGCTTTACGCCTTCGCTTGTCAGCGGTTGCTGGGTAGGCGGTGAAGATCGAGCCATACACTTCGATAATATGTCTGACGGACAAGGTGCAAATACTGCTCTGCCAATATTTGCACTATATATGCAAAAGGTTTATGCGGATGAATCGTTAGGATATAGCGAGGAGGAGCAGTTTGACATACCGGAGTGGTTCGATCCGCAGGCAGGATGCAAGTAAAATCATTTGCTATTTGTTCACTTTCTATTTTGTAGTTTTCGGTAAATTATAAATGAGGCGGTTAAAGATAATAATATTATTTATTTGCTCATCTGCGATATGTATGGCACAGATGAATACCGACAGACTTACTGCTATCGGTCGCAACGCCTTGTATTTTGACGATTATGTTCTTTCAATCCAATATTTCAATCAGGTTATTAAACTCAAGCCGTATCTTGCTGAGCCCTATTTGTATAGAGCAATAGCGAAAATTCAACTCGGAGATTTAAAAGGTGCTGAAAAAGATTGTTCTCAGGCAATCAGTAATAGTCCTTTTCTTCCCGGTGCATATTATACGAGGGGCTTTATCTATAGGGGATTGAATGAATTAGATAAGGCAGAGCAAGACTTTTCTGAAGCCCTAATCTTTTCGCCGGAAAATAAAACATATATTCTTCTGCGGGCAGATGTTCGTGCCGCCAATAAGAAATACGATGAAGCCCTGCAAGATATTGATTTCCTTCTTTCAAAAGAGTCCGAATCGCCCTCTTTCCACTTTGAGAAAGGTGTCATTTCAATGTCAAAGCAAGATACTCTGCAAGCGTTAAGCAGTTTTAATAAAGCGGTAGAATTAGATGGCCAGAATGCTGCCAACTGGAGCGCGAGAGGTTTAGTTAATAGCATGTTAGGAAATGAAGATGAAGCGTTAGTTGATTTAAATCAAGCAGTCAATCTCGGCACGACATGGGCAGGTGATTATATTAACAGGGGTATATTGTTCTATCGTCGCCATAATTATCGCGGGGCAATGTCCGACTACGACAAAGCCATACAACTAAACCCACAAGATGCTAATTGCTACTATAACAGAGGATTATTAAGGCAGGAGTTAGGTGATTACAACAATGCATTAGACGATTATAACAGTGCATTAGCGTTATCACCGGAAAACACAGAGATTCATTATCAACGAGGTGTGGTAAATCTGCAACTTAAGAATTGGCAAGATGCCGTTGAAGATTTTGATGCATTGATTGCTAAATATCCCTATTTTTTACCATCATATTATCTTGCCTCTCAGGCGAAAACATCATTAGGTGAGACAAAAGCAGCGTATCGCTATCGGGCGAAAGCCGATGAATTAGAGAAGAACAAAGATAAGTTACAAAATCAACAGCAGGTTAATACTGATGTACAGTTATCGCAAGCACAACCTCAAAAGAAAGACAGAAGAAAAGAATTTTCAAATCACGCTGCGCAAAATCAGCAGGAAAAGCAAGATGAAGATAAGTATAAATCAGTTGCTCGCGGTGCTGTGCAGAATAAGTATGTAGATGTTGTCAATCAGCCTAATATAACACTCAATTACTATTCAAACAAGGACGAATTGCGCCGCACGGCATACTATCATTACACTATTGATGATTTCAACAGACTCTCTACTCTACCCTCTTCTCTACAATTCACTATTCAGGAAATCGCTCTAACAGCAGATATGATTAATCGCCATTTTGAGCAGATTAGCAGACTGACAGACAGATTAGAAGAAAGCGGCAATAATATATCTGATTATCAGCGTTGTTCCTTGCTCTTTTCTCGCGCTATTGAGTTTGCTATAGTACAAGATTACAAGTCTGCAATAGAAGATTGCAATCGCGTTATATACATAATGCCAACCACTATTCCTGCCTCAATGGGTGAGCGTGGACTATGGATTGCCACTTATTTCAGTCGTGCTAATTGGCGGTATAAGTTACTCGAATATCAAAGCAGTGCCGGAGATGAAGCAGACAAAGAACAAGTAAAACTCGATTTTGAGTTGATGCTTCGAGATTATGATCAACTTATTCTCAATCAACCGGATTTCTCTTTTTCTTATTATAATAAAGCTAATATGCTCTGTGTGCAACGCGATTTTCGCGCTGCAATTGATTATTATACTCAAGCAATAAGTGCTGATAGCGAGTTTGCCGAAGCATATTTCAATAGAGGTCTAACCTATATCTACATTGAAGAAACAGATAAGGGTTTAGCAGACTTATCTAAAGCAGGCGAGTTAGGTATTTATCAAGCATATAATTTGATAAGTCGTTTTAAATAAAGTGGGACTTAAATTAAGACATACTCTATTGGCACCTATGCTGCAACCACGAGCAAGGGGGCTTGTGTTCCTTTATTTTCTCTCCTTTTATTTATTTCAGACTGAGGCACAAGTACTATATCGAGTGTCAGGCAATAGTGTTGCTGCAAAATCATATATTCTTGCGACTAATAAACTAACTGACATAAGATTTTTAGACTCCATTCCCAATCTTTTCAAGTGTTATGCTCAGTCAGACAAGGTGATTACTGAGTTTGCTATGCAAGATTACGAGGCATTTCAAACGCTTCGTCAAGCTGCCCTTTTGCCGGATTCCATTCAACTGAGGAGGTATTATACGAGTGAGGAATACAGAGATATTGACAATGCCTTGCTTCTAACATTAGGACTCGGGCTTGAGAAGTTAGGACGCATGAAGCCGCAATATCTGACTGAGATGTATCGCATTGAACTTTTGAAGAAATATGCAGGTTATGATGAAGACCGAAGTAGCAGTCATTTCTTTGAAGCAGTAGCCATACAGCAAGATAAACCGGTGTATGGTTTAGACGATATAGGTGAAACCATGTTTATGACATTTGACAGAGAACCATTTGAATGGCAATGTAAGGAATTACTTGATATTGTTAGAAATCCTGACTTTGAAATTCGTCAAGAGAAAACACTCAAAAATCTTTATCAACAAGGCAGATTATTGGATATGGCTTATCAAGTGAGCGGTCCGGACAATAAATCGTCAATATCATTCTCTGACTACCGGATATATGTAAAAAGAAATAAAGAATGGGTTAAGCGCTTACGCCCATACCTCCTTGCAGGTAAGGCATTTATTGTTTTAGATGCCGTATATCTCGGTGGTGAAGGCGGCTTGTTGGCGCAGTTGCAGGCGGCAGGATATAAGGTAAAACCAGTAAATAAGTGATGTAGAGACGATTTACGAGGAATACTATCTGCACACCTGCTAAAGAGATGCTTCAGAATGCAGGCGCAAAGTATTTTTTTATGAAGAAGTACCATATATTCTCAATAGGACTCAAACAGGTCAGTGCCCAATAGATAGTCGGCTGAACGATATGCAGACAGCTGAAGAATGTAATGAAGCACTAATTGCATTTTATCAAGAGGTTGACAATAACCAATAAACGTAAATTACGAAACACTTTTAGCTCGATTTGTATTCGTTTTTTGTTTGCTTTTTGCTCTCTAACACCTGCTTAACAGAAGTGAACGAATAGTTTTATTAGTAAGTAAACAGCGGGTGTGGCAAGCAGGAAGGAGTCAAACCGATCAAGGATACCGCCATGACCCGGCATGAAGTTGCCTGAGTCCTTTACGCCTATTGTGCGTTTGAGCAGACTTTCCATCAAATCGCCAAATGTGCCAAACAAACTGATAGTAAAGGCAAAAAGAAGCCATTGCCATAGTGCAAATTCTGCTACCGACAACGAAAATATATAACCTGCAAGGATGGAGAATATAAAACCTCCTATCAAACCTTCCCAAGTTTTTCCGGGGCTAACCTTAGGTATAAGTTTATGCTTACCAATTAATGAGCCGACCAAATAAGCCCCTGTATCATTTGACCAGATACAAACAAAGACTGCAAGCATAATCCATCTTGATATTTCCCAATCAGCCGAATGTAAAATATCTGCGGTTAATGAAAACGGCAACGCTATCATAACTTGCGATATTAAGATGTTTCCCCAAGAATTGATGCAATTTATTTTTTGATTATTTTCATTTTTGCATTTATTTTGCAGGAGATGCGCCTGCGCTTGAACATTTTCTGAGACTACTACATCGTCATCCTTAGCAGCAGGTGCTATCGCTGATAATTGCGCTCCGGATGCTGTTGTCGCTCTAATCACTTCACCCGCAAGGGCAATAATTAGCAAAAGAACAAATGCAAACCACCACCAACTGTGTGCTGATGCTCTTGACATGAATAAGCAGCAAGCAGATGCAATGCTTATGATTGTTATCCATTTATCACTCTTTACTAACTTATGATATTCATTTACAGATAAAATAGTGAATGCAAGGAAAAGAATGTATGTGGCAGGTTGAGAGACTACTACTGCCGCAATAATAACTGATATAAATATTATTCCGGATAGGGTTCTTTTAACAAGATTTGACATAAGAGTAAGTGACTATGTATTAAGTACTAAGTACCAAGTTATGGGATATTATTTCGAGACCTTGCGATCGTTGACTGCTTCATCAACATTTATGATATAATCTCCCATCTTCTCGCACTCAACTATTATATCCATATAATTGACACCCGTGAGATAATCATACTGATGTTCTGTCACATCTAAAGTGTTTTGATTCTTTAATGTGTTTCTGAAATTATTAATTTCCATTTCAAGATTAGCGGCATAGAGAAAATCATCTTCGGTAGTACTATGATGCACTTGAAGCATATTAACCATTTGAGTACATGCATCAGAGAGGAGATTGAACATTAAGTCAACATTTTGCATTTGCTCATCGTTATACTTAATTTTATCATTATATTTATGATTAATATATCGCGACAAATTAAAATTAGCATCTCCCACTGACTCTATTTCTGATACAATTCTAAGCATTTTATGTACTTCATGTTTTGATTGATCTGAAAGTCGTCCGTCTGCTACTTGATTAAGGTAACCGGCAATCTCTACCTCCATCCTATCGCATATTCCCTCATATTTATCAATGCGAGAGAATGTTTCGTTGAATTTCGTTTCATCTGTTTCGTGGAATAGTTCGCGAACCATTGTGAACATTCTTTGCACTCTAACGCCATATACATGAATCTCTTTCCAAGCCTGCAAGATTGACAACTCTGACGTTGACATCAGGCCGGCAGAAATAAATCGCAGACTGCTTTCTGAATCTTTTTGTTCCGGTTTGGATGGCAGAACCCATGTTACCAATTTCTCTATTAGCGGAATAAACCATATAAGAATAAAGGTATTGGTTACATTGAACATGGTGTGGAAAGTGGCAAGAATGGCATTAAGCTTATCGGGCGACACATCTGAAGGAATTCCGGGAGTAAACTCCACTCCCCATAAATTACAAACACCTCCCACGAACCAACGGAACACGCATAATACCCACACTACGCCAAAGAAGTTTGAAACAAAGTGCGCCAGTGCTGCTCGCCGTGCTTGTACCGGAGCGGACAATGCAACAACATTTGCAGTTATTGTCGTACCGAGATTTTCGCCTAATACGAGAGCAATACCCATATCAATTGGCATCACATGCGCCGAACACAGGGTCATAGTTATTGCCATAATCGCTGCCGACGACTGAACGGAGAAAGTCAGTATAGCACCTACTAACAGATATAGAAAATAACTGCCGTATCCCCAACTTGAAGTTGCGATGAAAAAGCGTCGTACGGGTTCCATCTGGTCAAGATGCATCTCGCTGGCGTTCATTTTCAATGTAGTAAGACCTAAGAGCAATAATGCCAAACCAATAAGAAACTCACCCACATTTATGTTCTTCTTGGTATATATTAATGCTACTGCAATCACAATAAGCAAATATACAACAAGTCTAAGGTCGAACGAGCCGCCACCAAGCACCATAATCCATGCAGTAAAAGTAGTCCCGATATGGGCACCCATAATTACCGAAATGGCTTGCGACAATGTTAGTATTCCGGCAGAAACAAAGCTAACCGTCATAACTGATGTTGCCGTTGAAGACTGAACAGCAGCAGTTATAAATGCACCAGTAAGTACACCTGTAAAACGGTTGGTGGTCATAGTACTCAGCACATGGCTCAGTTTACTACCTGCCATTTTCTGTAAGCCTTCACTCATGACTTTCATTCCGTACATGAGTAGTGCAACAGAACCAAAAAGAATAATAATTGAAAGAGTTGTCTGCATAAATTGTTAAATGTTACTAAGTACTAAATCATAGGTTATATGTATTCTTATTGTTATGAAGCATATAGCAATCAATGGTATTTTGCATCAGCATTGCAATAGTAAGCGGTCCAACGCCACCTGGTACAGGGGTGATATATGATACCTTGTTTTTCACTTCTTCAAAATCAACATCACCCGTCAAGTGTCCATCAGGCAATCTGCTTATGCCGACATCAATCACCACTGCGTTGTCTTTCACATAGTCTGCTGTGATGAGATGCGGTGAGCCAACGGCTGTTATCAATATATCAGCACGAGAAGTTACCAAATGTAAGTTAGGTGTATGCGAATGTGCAATTGTAACTGTTGCATTGCGATCCAACAACATTTTTGCAAGAGGTTTGCCGACAATATTACTACGCCCGACGATAACAGCCTCCTTACCTTCAATTTCAATATTGCAATTATCAAGTAAGGCCAAGATACCTAATGGGGTACAAGGCTTAATGCAACTCTCGCCGAGCCATAGTTTTGCGACATTTTCAGGGTGAAAACCATCAACATCCTTTTGAGGATTAATGCTGCGAAGCAGTTTTTGTTCGTTGATATGTGAGGGTAAGGGTAGTTGAACTAAGATACCGTCTATATCAGTATTCTGGTTAAGTTTCTCTATCAGCAATAGCAATTCGCTTTCCGAGCAATCGGATGACAAATGCAATAGTCTGCTATCTATTCCAATCTCCGCTGCAGCTTTTAATTTGCCGTTTACATACGAAAGACTCGCTGGATTATCGCCGACTAAAATAACCCTAAGTGTCGGCACCCTCATCCCGTGCTTCTTATATTCCTCCACCTTAATTCTTAAGGATGATCGCAAGTTTTGTGCTATTGATTTTCCGTCAATTATCATAAAACAAAAACAACGCCGCAAACGCACGTTTGCGGGTATTAATAAGAAAGAAAAAGAGGTACTGCACAGATTGCGGTACCTCATATTCAACATATTAAACCATCAATGCTGCTACGAGCGAGAGGATAGCGTAAAACTCAGGCAGAGCGGCGTAAATCATTGTATTGGTCTGCACATCGTGACCTGCTGCTATTCCTGCAATACCATTGGCACAAACCTGTCCTTGACGAATACCGGAGAAGAGGCATACCAAACCTACAGCGAGACCAACACCGAAGCAAAGAGGACCTTGCGCAGCGAAATCTTTGCCCATCCACATAAGGAAAGCAACGAAACCATAAAGTCCTTGCGTTGCGGGGAGTGCAGAAAGAATCATATAAGACGAAGATTTGTCTTTGTTCTTCTTCAATGCGCCTTCAGCAGCATTACCAGCAATGGTTGTTCCGTAAGCGGAACCGACACCGGCGAGACCTAACATCATAGCCCAACCGAAATAACCGAGAAGTTCGTTCATAATTGTAATGTATTTATTATTTTATTTGTTAATATATAGTTGAAATGGTTGATAAAGTGTACCTTTACCTTCGTAACCCGAATTTTTGAAATACTCAACAAAACTCAGACGTAAGGGGTGTACAAATGCGCCGAGCGCTGACATACAGATATTGAGTAGGTGTCCGACAATAAGAATAGCGATAAATCCAATCCATGTCCCGATATTCGGTGTTTCGCCGAGAACCATTATTCCAAGCGTGTTAAATGCGCCTCCAAGCATACCACCTGCCAAACCAAGAGCATACAAACGAATATAAGAAAGAACATCACCGAGAATGCCGGTTGCCATATTGTAAGTATCCCACAGACCGGCACCTATGTTGATAAGCGGATTTCTACCGGGAGTATTAAAGATATAAATCGCTAATGCAGATATACTGCCGACTATAATCAACACCCACTTCGTTACATCAGCAGAGAATACCTTGGTAAGGGTTAGAATAGCAGTTATTAGTCCGCCTAATATGAGCAATAGCCATCCCCATGTCGCAATATTCTGCTTGAAACCAAATCGTTGGGTATAGCATATAGCCTTTATCGTCATTGCAAGGCAGATATGGAATACGCCTATGCATAACGCCATAACCATTTGAATATCATATCCCATCACTTCGCCCTTAATCATAACTGATTTTAGTGATTCAGGTACCCATGACGCATTATAGAGGTCAATGCCGAAGAATGTGCCGAGGAAGAAGCCTATTACAAGAGTTCCAACGCCAAGTGTAGTAATAAGCGGACCTAAGCCTTCGAACATCTGAATGTTTATAATCTTCTTGGTAGTCAATATTCCGAAGAGTATGAGTATAATGCCATAACCTGCATCACCCATACAAAGAGCGAAGAACAGAAGGAAGAATGGTCCGAGAATAGGTGTGGGGTCAAACTCGCCATATACCGGCCAACCGTACATTCCCGTAAGACACTCGAACATCTTTGTGAAACGATTGTTCCTCAATTTTATAGGTGTATTATCCTCTTCTTTAGGATCTGCTTCCGTAAAATAAATATGTTGCTCATCGAGCATTGCATTAAGAGCAGAGGTGTTGTCAATTGGACAGAAACCTTCAAGCACGCATAACTTGTTGTCAGCAAGAGTGGAAGTGGAGAGATTAACCTTAGTCCAATCAATCTGCCTACGGGCTGCAACTTCTGCTCCGCGCAAGGATGAGATATTTTGCTTTGACCAATCTTGCAGTTCCTGCTGCTTGAGACTGATTTTTTCTTTTAAAGCCTCTGCCTCTGTTTGTAAAATCAAGTAATTTTGCTCGTTGAGGTGAATCTCATCTGCGGTTTCAACTATTTGCTCGTTTGCTGAACCTATTGTAACAAAATAAAGAGTTGAGCCTTGTTCCGCAACGGGGAACGCTACTCCTAAGTCTTCCCATTCTTGCTTAAAACTTTTCTTTGAGCAAGAGAAATATCTTAGTGTATAGCCTTCGGAATCTAACCGCTTAATTATGTCAGAGGAGAAATAGCCCCAAATAGCCATTCTCTCTTTTTCTCTCAAAGTATCCGCAAGTTCTTGCTCCAATTGTTTCTTTTCTGCTATTAAAGAATCGAAATCGCGAATAAGGTGCTTTGCTGCTTCCAAATCAATATTTGCGCTTTCATCAACTGCTATGGTACTGCTATCAACTTCAGGCATAAATGACTCTGCAACTTTAATCGCTTTTTCTATCTGCCCTGCAAGGGCTGTCTGCTCAAGAATAGTCTCGTCAGAAGGGTCAACACTTCCTTTGTCTGCTATATGAAGCACTCCTGCCTCACGCAGTTTGGTAAGGAAATCAGCATAATCTTTATAGAATACCAAGAAGGTATATTTTTTCATTTGAGTAATCATGCCATAGCCTCCTTCTCTCTTTTAGATTTAACTATCTTTTGACTTGATTTGGAGAGATTTTCTTCATCTTCCATAAACCTTTTTATTTTGCGAATTGCGTCCTCATAACCGGGAATTTGCACCTTCTCAAAGAGATTAACCTTTTGAGTGGATTTTTTACGTGCATACTCCAGCAGATTAAGTTTCTCGCGACAGAACTCTTGTTCAATACCGACTTGAGCCAATTCCTTCAGTTGAGTAAAACCGTCAGCGAACCATTTCGGAGAAGAAAAGATGCTGAATGGTTTTGTGGAATAGACTACTTCATCAAGTATGGGTACTCGCACACCCGCAATCTTCTTTACACTCATCTTCACATCATCTACACGAAGCAGAGAAGTGTCGAACTCTCCATAAAGTGTTAGCATCTTGTCATACGCTGCAATCCTCTCCTCCACTTGCATGTCCAATTCGCGAATTTCATCTTTCGCTTTCTTGACTTCCAATCGCAAAGCAGATTCTTTGTTTTTTAGTGTTGGCAATGCTCTCACACGCATCTTCAAGTTCTTTTCAAGACCTTGAAGTGATGTTTTGTTGTACTGAAACGAAATAGCCATATTTAGTTATTATTGGTGTACACCTGCTGCGCATGCAGCATATCTTTTTGCAAAAATAATCAAATTAATTAGATTGCGCAAATAAAAATTAAAAAAATTGCAGATAAGCAAGCAACTCTTTCATATTGTGAAAAAGCATTGTCGGCTGTTCGGCTAACAAATCTGAATCTTTAAGCGGACCGGTATTTACGGCGTAAGTGTCAAGTCCGGCTTCTCTTGCCGACCTTATACCCAAGGGCGCATTTTCGATTACGCAACAATCAGACTTCTTAAAATTAACATCATGCGAAAGAAAGTTGGCTTTTTCAAAGGCCTTGAGATACGGCTCGGGATTAGGTTTGCAGTGCGCAACATCAAAGGCTGTTATCATTCTCTCCCTTGTAAAAGTCTCAGGGAAATTCTGATGGAGAACATCAAAAAGCGATTGCTGCCCTGAACCGGTAACGATAAATATCAAAGCCCCCTTATTTTTCAGGTAATTCAGCACATCCTTAACGCCATCTATCGGTTCGGCTCCACCTAATTCAAAAAATCTTGCTGTTTTCTCGCCGTAAATCTGTTCTACCTCTTCCGCCGTCGCATGTCTGCCCTTATTCTTGATAAAACATTCGTCAATAACCGATTGCCCCGTTCTACCCTCTTGCAAATAGCAATCGCGGACAGTAAAATTAAGGTTATATTTACTCATTATCTCTTCCCATGCCTGCGAATGATGCGGCATTGAGTCAAAGAGAATTCCATCCATATCGAAAAAAAACGCCTTCTTCATTTCTTAGACCGCTTCATTGTTTGAAGTGAGATTGTTTTGGAAGTTTTCTGACGGCACAGCAGCAGTATATTGCCCGTTAATTCTACTTAAATGCGAATTATGATAACGAGGGTCACCCGTTACTTCCTCACCTATAAAAGCCGGAAGTGTTAGTGGAAAATCTTCCGACGGGAGTTCTATTTCCGCCAAAACCAAACCCTCGTGAACTCCGTGAAACTCGTCAATCTCAATCTTAAGAGGAATAGACATTTGCAACGGCACAATGTGGCGAGTCTTTTCTATTACATTACTTACCGCGTGTGGCAATAAACTTTTATAATCGTCAAGAGATATCTCTTTTTCCCATTCAAACCGCGCTATGCTGCCTTTTTCGGGGTGACTTTTAATTGTTATAAAAGCCTGATTATCATATCGTCGTATTCTGATGGTATTTCCACCGGAAAGCGAAAGATATGCCTGCGAAATAGCATGACTTTCAATAATATAGTCTCGCCACAGATTATTGCTAAGCAGATATTTTCTCTCTATTTCAGTATTGTTCATAACTTTACTTCTATTCTGCACAAAATTAATACAAATTTAGTAATTAAGCAATAAAAAAATAAAAAATCGCTATTGCTATTCAATGTCGAGCAGTTTGTTTGATATACTGATTGCAAAAATAAAAAATAATTGTTATCTTTGCAACAAAAATGACTTATCACATATAACTAAATCTCCAAACTATGTCTCGGTTTACTCATCTTCATGTACACTCGCACTACTCCATCCTTGATGGTATGTCAAAAATTCCGGATCTCATCGCCAAATGTCAAAAAACGGGAATGAATGCCATGGCGCTCACCGACCATGGCAATATGTACGGCATCAAAGATTTCCTTGATAGTGCTGCTAAAGTAAACGGGAAACTTGAAGGTAAAGTTAAGGATTGCAAGTATAATATAAGCAAGGCTAAGGCTTTGATTGAAGATATACCTAAACACGAAGCAATACTCTCCGCAGGTCATTCCATTCAGTCTGTAATGGAAAATGGAGTGCTTGTTGAAAAAGATTTACCATTGAGTGAACATGATAAAAAGGACTTGCAGAGCAAGATTCTTGATGGTCGTCGTGCAGAAAAAGATTTACCTGCCTTAGAGGCGGAATTGCTAAAATTAGAGGCTGCTGCTGCTGCGTATATACCATTTAAGCCGATAGTCGGCTGCGAAGTATATTGTGCTCGGCGAGGAAGACACTTTCGCGACAAGGACATCAAAGCAAGAAACGCAGACGGGAAAGAATATATTGTAGATTCAAGCGGTTGGCACCTCATCTTACTTGCCAAAAATTTAGTCGGGTATCATAACCTGTGCAAGATAGTCAGCCTTGGCTTTTTAGAGGGTTTTTATACACGTCCTCGAATAGATAAAGAGTTGCTGCAAACATATCACGAAGGTATAATCTGCTCCTCTGCCTGCTTAGGCGGCGAATTGCCACAACTAATAATGCAAGGGAAAATAGATGATGCAGAGAAAAGCATCGAATGGTTTAAGAGCGTATTCGGCGATGACTACTACATCGAATTACAAAGACATCGTACTGATAAACCAAATGCTGACCGAAATGTCTATATACGCCAGCAGCAAGTGAACCCTATTCTAATCGAATTGGCTCGCAAGCATAATGTGAAGATTATCTGCACTAACGATGTACATTTTGTGGAGGAAGAACACGCCGAGGCACACGATCGACTCCTATGTGTTTCTACGGGGAAATATGTAGATGAAACCGACAGAATGCACTATACCAAACAAGAGTGGCTGAAAACGCCTGACGAGATGGCAGAGATATTCAGCGACATACCCGAAGCACTTGCTAATACGCAAGAAGTGGCTGATAAGGTTGAGTTCTATAGCATAAATTCTGACCCGATAATGCCTAAATTCCCTATCCCCGAAGATTTTGGTACGGAAGAGAGTTATAGAGAGAAATTTTCCACGGAGGATCTATTTAATGAATTTACTCGCAACGAGAAAGGTGAGGTAGTACTCTCGCAGGAAGAAGCGGAAAAGAAAATTCACCGACTTGGAGGATATGACAAACTATATCGTATAAAATTAGAGGCCGATTATCTTGCAAAGTTGGCATGGGAAGGTGCGCATCAGAGATATGGAGAACAACTGACTGAAGAACAAGTTGAGCGCATAACATTTGAACTCCACATAATGAAGACGATGGGCTTCCCCGGATATTTCCTTATTGTGCAAGATTATATTCGTGCCGCAAGGGAAGAATTAGGTGTTTCAGTCGGTCCCGGTCGAGGTTCGGCAGCCGGTTCAGTTGTCGCATATTGCCTGAAGATTACAGATGTTGACCCCCTACCCTACGACTTGCTTTTTGAGCGTTTCCTCAACCCTGACCGAATATCACTACCCGATATTGATGTCGATTTTGACGATGCAGGGCGAGATAAGGTGCTGAATTGGGTAACGGAAAAATATGGCAAAACGCATGTTGCACAAATTATTACATACTCTACGATGGCAACAAAATCATCGCTTGCCGATGTCGGAAGAGTGCAAAGAGTACCGCTCGCCGAGGTCAATAAGATAAAGAGTTATATCCCCGATCGCGGTTTTCCTGATAATATTAAAGATGAAAACGGCAAGTCACCCAAGCTCAATCTGAAGAACTGCTATAAGTATATCAATGAGTTAAAGGAATTGCTCAACGGCAACGACGAGAATGTAAAAACAATGCTGCATTACGCCGAAGAGTTGGAGGACACCATACGCCAAACCGGTATTCACGCCTGCGGAACGATTATCGGTGCTGACGATCTTACTAAATTCGCGCCAATAGCAGTTATCAAAGATAAAGAGAAGGGTGATATAACCGTAACGCAATACGATGGACATGTTGTGGAGAGTGTCGGACTGATAAAAATGGATTTCCTCGGACTGACCACCCTATCTATTATTAAAGAAACACTGGCTAATATACGCAAGACTCACAACGGTTTAGTGGTGGATATTGACAATATTCCTCTTGACGATGCCGATACTTATCGCCTCTTTGCCGAGGGCAAGACCATTGCCACCTTCCAATTTGAGTCAGCCGGAATGCAGAAATATCTCAGAGAACTAAAGCCGACTGTTTTGCCCGACTTAATTGCGATGAATGCTCTGTATCGCCCCGGACCGATGGATTATATCCCATCGTTCATCAGACGGAAGAACGGACAAGAACCTATTACATACGATATTCCGGTGATGGAAAAGTATCTTAAAGATACATACGGCATCACAGTCTATCAAGAGCAAGTCATGCTTCTCTCACGGTTGCTCGCTGATTTTACTCGCGGGGAAAGCGATCAGTTGCGTAAAGCAATGGGTAAAAAGCAGATGGCAATATTGCAAGAATTGAAAGGCAAATTTATGGAGGGAGGCAGACGAAACGGCCATGATCCCGAAAAATTGGATAAGATTTGGAAAGACTGGGAAAAATTTGCATCTTATGCTTTCAATAAGTCGCATGCCACCTGTTACGCCTGGCTCGCCTATCAAACTGGATATCTCAAAGCCCACTTCGCACCTGAATTTATGGCAGCAAACCTTACCATCTCAAAAGACGATATTAATAAGGTCACAAAACTTATGGACGAGTGCAAAGCGATGGGACTTAGCGTGTTGCGACCTGATATCAACGAGTCGGGCTTGAACTTCAAAGTTAATAGCAAAGGAGATATTCGATTTGGTTTGGCAGGTATCAAAGGCGTTGGCGAAGGTGCAGTAGAGGCAATAGTGGCAGAGAGAGAGAAGAACGGAAACTATACAGATATATTCAACTTTGTAGAAAGGGTAAGTCTTTCAGCTTGTAACAAGAAAGTAATAGAGTGTTTAGCAACTGCCGGTGCGTTTGATGATTTCCCGAATTTCTACCGCGAACAACTATTTGGCTATAATCAGAAAGGGGAAGCCGTACTTGACACGATAGTAAGATACGGCAATGTCTTTCAGACAGATAAGCAGCAACAATCGAATTCGCTTTTTGGGGACGATTTCTCTATGAATGTAGAAATACAACACCCCGAACTGCCCCAATGTCCAAAAGAATCTACTATCGTTCGACTTAATAAAGAAAAACAAATTATTGGCATTTATCTATCCGCCCACCCGCTCGACGAATATGAGTTTGAAATAAAGGAGATGAGTACTATTGCTACCTCCGACCTCGCATATTTCGACCTCTGGAGACAAAATTATATCAATCGGCAAGATCCGTCACGCAGTAAACCTCGTACATTCGTGCCCGGGCCGCAAGATATCGACCCTAAGGACTGGTTGCAAAATAGAGAAAATGCGTCTTGGAGAATCGGAGGACTGATAACTAAGGCAGAAACAGCCACTTCTTTCAATGGTACACCTTACGGAAGATACACTATTGAAGATTATAAAGGCAGTTGGGATTTTGCACTTTACGATGACCAATTTGAGCAATTTAGTAGATTTATGAAGGCTAATGCATACGTTATGCTGACCGGTACTATCCAGCAACGAGGTGCTGATAGCACAAAATATAGATATACACCTAAAAGATTTGAAGACGCAAGTTACGAGTTCAAGATAACATCAGCGGATGCACTTCCTACTCTGCAATCTAAGTTCTTGCATACGCTGAGAATAAAAATGCCGGTCAATAATGTAACTGCAGATTTCAATAGCAGACTATATAACGTTCTGGAAGAGATGGCAGGAAACGAACAGAACGGGCAGCAGGCAGCATTGCAACCAGTAATGCCGCCATCAACATCAGCGTCTAACAGAGCATGGGCAAACTTGCATTTCATTTTATTCGATGAAATCGGGCATAATACCGTTTCTCTCGTTTCACAAAAATATAGAATTCATGTAACGCACAATCTCTATTCATTTCTCTGCACTCAAAGGGATGCTGGTATATTAAATTTCGATTGGGCTTAATCATCAAAATTATAACCCCATAACTCCGCAATTCTCGATAAATATTTGTTGTGCCGCTCTATTTTTGGCATTACACAATACTATATTAATCGCATAGAGAGAACAAGTCATCACGAGGGTTGAGCAGCAGAACAGGAATAAGAGAATGAGAAATAACGTAACGCTCTGACGGACCGAATATCAAATCATCTAATCCGTACTCGCGTGACGCAGTCCATACAACAATATCCGGAGTTAATTCTCGCTGCCTTGCAGACACTTCTTTATAAAGATTATCGCTATTCTTAATTGCTGAGACTCTAATTATATCCTCGATTCTATCGGGGATATTTTTATTGAGGAAAGAAATTATTCGATTCGTGTTTTGTTGAGCCTTACTGCCGTAATCTGATGCTATCAATAAAATCGTCTTACATGATGTGTAGCGCATTAACGAACTAATTATCTCTGCCTTATGTACCTCTTCTTCAAGGCGTGATACAGGTGCTGAAATTCTATTAATAGGAGATTCGGAATGAGCCAAAACAGACAATTTTGACATCGTATCAGTAAGAAAAATATATGGAATTCTAAGCGAACGACATGAATTGAGGAAACGCTGAATAATTCGCCTGTCATTTTTGCAGGCAATGAAAATTAAATCTACGTCCTGCTCTTGAAGCGATTTTGATAATAAATCAGGGTCACGCAATTCCTGCAGCGAATCAGCATCAGCGAATGCAAACTCTTTGCCGAGAGAAGCGGTTAATGACTCTGCCCACTTGCGGGAAAATGCAATGTCAATATCTTGAATATAAAGAAATTTCATCTTAATTTTTGAGAAAAGAACATTAATGAATCACTATCATTATTCAATATGTGAACCAGGTCTTGCAATATGTATTCCGGATGCGCAACTCCCATTTGCCAAAAGTCGTTTGCAGCACCGTTAGTGCGCTTGTTGAATGAATACACCCTACCCGACTGATATGCCTTGAACCAAGTGTTTTTCTCATCCCTATCTCTAAGTTGCTGCAATGTCTCGACAGGCGCACCAACCCAGACATCTGCATCTTTGAATTTCAGCAAAGCCTCCTCAAATGAAAGGGGAATAGAGGCACCTTTACCTTCTCTGTAAATATAATTAGCACCTGCATCGCGGAATAATTGTGCCATATAGGTATTGCCGTCAGGAACATACCAGGTACCTTGCCACGCAGACCCCGACATAATTGACACTTTTTCAGATTCTGAACGGTGAGTTTTTGCCTTATTATATGCTTTTGTAACAGAAAGGAACACAGAATCAGCAACATATTCTTTACCCGTCAGTGCTCCAAATACCTTTACCCACTCTGCTCGCGACAACGGATTTTGCTCTCTCCACTCATTGATCATTAGTGTAGGAATTCCAAAATCAGATAACCGCGTATCAAAACGACTATCACCATTGTATGTCAGCAACACAAGATCTGCTTTGGTGTTGATTATCTTTTCGTAATCTAAAGTTAGTGAAGAGCCGACATCTACTGCGCCGGGCAAACCGGTATAAAGATATTCGGAATCACAAACACCTGCAATATGCGTTTCCGCACCTATTGCTTGCAAAAAACCTACTTGGGTAACTGAGGTCGTTACTATTCGCGAAAAGATGCTATCTTTATGAAATGCAAATACTTGTTCTATTTGCTCTGAATCCGATTGGCGAATATGAATATAGCAAGAGTCAGAAGTGCGTTGTATCTCAAATCCCAAACCACTTTTGCTCTCTTTGTCATCAGAACAGCAACAAAATATAATTGATACCCATATCACTAACAAGTATGCGACTATGCTTTTTCCCTTACGGAGCGCAAGAGAAACAGCGAACTCGCCTGTAAAAATACCTTGCGTACTGTTACTGATCTTCATTATTTACTTCACTTATTTGGTCTATATAGTTTAATAATTCTTCCTTTCCATCGCCTGTCTGTGAGGATGTGACGAAAATAGGCGGCAGTTCTTCCCATGTTTGCAATAGTGTATTCTTATAATCTTCCACATTGCGCTTTGCCGTTTCTCTTCCCAACTTGTCTGCTTTTGTGAACACCATAGCGAAAGGTATTCCGTTAACACCTAACCACTCTATAAATTGCAGGTCAATCGCTTGCGGCTTATGCCGAATGTCGATAAGCACAAACAAGCAAGTCAATTCCTCGCGATTAAGGCAGTACTGCTCAATGCGCTGCCTCAGTTGTTCCCGTTGCGCGGCTCCCGCCTGCGCAAACCCATACCCGGGAAGGTCAACTAAATACCACGACTTCAACCTTTTTTTGTAGTCTTGCAACTCTATCTTAAAAAAATTGATAGTTATTGTCTTGCCGGGCTTTTGAGATGTTTTGGCAAGAGAGTTCCTACCTGTTAAACTATTGATAAGCGACGACTTACCAACATTACTTCGCCCTATGAAAGCAAATTCCGCAAGGTTGTGGGAAATGCAATCTTTCAGTCCTCCGGCAGACTTAATATATTCTGCATTTGTGATTTTCATTAATTTCTATATTCGTTTTTGCCGCACAGGTGGGCACAAGTGAGTAACATCTTCCGAGTTTAAGACATTAACAGTGCCATCTACGTGCTTAATAATTGCCGTACCGCAACTTTTCAACTGCAATCTTTATTCTACTAAATGCCTTTTTCAAATTTTCCTCTGATGTTGCGTAGGAAAATCTTATGCACTCAGGCATAAGAAAAGCACTGCCGGCAACTGAGGCAACATGAGCCTCTTCTAATATGTATTCGGCAAGTGCCTCGCTATCGCCGATTATCTGCTTTTCGCCATTTTTATCAATATACTCTGCGCCGAATAAACTATCTATCTTCGGAAACAGATAAAAGGCACCATCAGGCTTTTCCACCTCAAAGCCTCTTATCTCTTGCGCCATTTCGGTAACTAAGTCTCGACGACGACGGAACTGCTCAAGCATCTCTTTTACACAATCTTGCGAACCTGTATATGCAGCTTCTGCGGCTTTCATGGCTATTGTGCTTGCACAAGTAGTGTATTGTCCCTGCAACTTTTTACATGCCTCAACAACCCACTGCTCTGCGGCTAAAAAACCTATGCGCCAACCGGTCATTGCGTAAGCTTTTGACACACCATTTACTATAATGACCTGAGATTTTATTGCAGCAAATTCTGCCATTGAAACGTGTTTGCCTACATAGTTGATATGCTCGTATATTTCATCGGACAATACCATCATATCGGGGTGTTTAGCAATCACTTTTGCCAACTCTCGCATCTCTGATTTAGAATACACCGCCCCTGAAGGATTGGAGGGCGAACAAAGAATAAACATTCGCGTCTTCGGAGTAATCGCTTGTTCCAATTGCTGAGGTAGCACTTTGTATCCTGATTGTTTTGAGGTTTTAATAATCACGGAGACACCTTCAGCCAAGCCTACCATTTCTGTATAACTGACCCAAGCAGGCGCGGGAATAATTACTTCATCACCCGAATTTATAATTGATAGAATTGCATTACAAATAGCCTGTTTGCCACCTGTTGACACAATAATCTGAGAAGAAGAATATTGTAAATCGTTTTCTTTCTCTAACTTATTTGCAATCGCCTCACGAAGAGACAGATAACCCGCAACAGGAGCATAGAACGAATAATTCTCCGCAATTGCTTTTTGGGCTGCTTCTTTAATATGCCGAGGAGTGAAGAAATCCGGTTCTCCAACAGATAGCGACACAACATCCACACCCGAAGACTTTAACTCAGCCGCCCGCTGAGTCATACGAAGCGTCTGAGACGCTTTCATCTTAAGAATTCTATCTGACGCAATATTCATAATTGTATTCTAATAACGATATTACACCTAATTTATAATTTGTGTTAAATTTTTGACTTTTACCTTCCCCTTTTCACTTCACCTTATTTTTCAGGTGTACCAAATAGCAGAACAGCCGCGGAGAGATATTTATCCACCGTCGTTTCCGTTGTGCCGACGGAGTAAGATGGTGATTGGCTATCGGAAAAACTTTATTTCTTTTTAATTCGTTGATATAATGTTGCCTCTCACCATAACAATGCAGTGCCACCGTCGTTAATACACTGATTGCGGTATTGGCAATCTGTCCGTCAAGCCAGCGCCGGTCATTCATCTGAGGCTTAAACTCCGTCTGCATCTTAGATATTATCCATAGTTGGTCGTCAAGTCGCTTTTGCCGTTTCGCAGGCGACGGATTAAAAGTAGCGCTCTCGCCCCTCACAAAATAGTTATAGATAACGCTATCCACAGATGTTATCCTCTTTACTCGCATCAGCATCTGTATAGTCCAATAGGTATCCTCTCCAAGAGCAATGCCATGCATAAAATTTATGCATGTCAATTCATGTGCAAACATGAATTGCCATGCATAACATCCTCCCCCTAACCTCTCGTTTAGGAATGTGAGACCATCGCATATAGAATCGCTATAATCGTCCGGCTGAGAATATTTATTCGGGTGAGTAACATCGCCATTGTCGTCAACAAATCGGTAGTTAAACCTCAGCATTTCTAACTGTTCAGCATCCATTTTCGCCACCAGTTCTCCTAACACATTTGGCATTATATAGTCGTCTGCATCCACAAACTGCACATACTTGCCCTTAGCGACCGCCATAGCCGTGTTCCGCGCCACACTGACTCCCTCGTTCTTCTTATGTATAACGTGCACATTAGTATGCTGCGCTGCCAATGCGTCAGCCACCTGTCCACTCCCATCAGTCGAGCCGTCATCCACGAGGATTATCTCATAGCCATCCTCCGCCAAATCCTGCGCAAGCAGACTATCCACACACCTGCGCAAATACGGCTCAACATTATAAATAGGTACTATGATTGAAAGTTTCATTTTAAGATATGCCATTTCTCGAGTTTAAACAACACGCGCTCCATAAAATAAAACAATCCATACAAATGATGTTTCCGAAGCCGATCCATCTGTCGTGTGTCAAACGCATGTGCATCGTAGTCGGCAAGGATAGCCGGAGGTAACACGTCTTCCAACACTTGACGACGCTCTTTATTCCGAAGTGTAAGATTTGACTCGCTTATTCCGCTTGCATCAAAGATGGTTACATCTATATCAACATACACCGGCTTAACGTTCCCTAATCCAATCACCTGCAAGAACCATTTCCAGTCAGAGACAATCTTCAGGTTCTCGTCATAAAGACCATACGTCTCAAATAAATTTTTCCGAATATAGCAGCAATCATGGTTCATCGTTCCTGAGTAGTAGTTGCGCAGCGAGTACTCTACTTCCCTACTCTTTCCTATGATTTTGCCCGTAGTATAGTCCTTCTTAATCATGTTACCATAGAGAATGCCAACTTTCCCATCATTAAGCGATAGCGGCTCATTAAGCACATTAGTGCGGCTCATTTCATCATTCTGCGACTCTAACGCAGACATCATCCGTTCGGTAACATCATTTGCGGCTAATATATCCCCACTATTCAAAATCTGAATATAGTCTCCTGTCGCTTTGAGGATTCCTTTGTTCATTGCATTATAAATGCCGTTATCTTTTTCGGAAATCCAAATAATGGAATGAGTTGCACTTGTAACTCTATACGATGAGAAGATAGCGTTATGCGCTGCATATTCACGTATGATATCCACAGAGCCATCCGTCGAACCGCCATCGATGATGATATGCTCTATATTGTTACACGTCTGTGCAGCAACCGAGGCAAGAGTTTTGCGCAAGCCTTCGGCGTTGTTGTAGTTTATGGTGATGATAGATAGTTTCATGGGCTTATCACATTTAGTCTTTACTCTTGCCACCGGATCCTTGAGGCTAATTCAAGGAAATAATCATTGGACCAAAAATCCAGTTCGCGAGGTGACCGTCCATAGAGGAACGGCATCACATCCTGCTTAACCATATCAATGGATGTGTTTGCTAACTTATCCAGCAGTTGTTGTTGAAAATCCGACTTGCTTATCCATTCTCCGCTGAACTCATGAATACGTTCTCTCAAATGCGTAAAAGAGAGGGGAATATTATTGAGGACATACCATTCAAAATCATACCAATCTCTACCTTTCACCCTCCGTTGCCATGCGCGGTAAACCAAGGCATGCATCTTCCCCGCGAACAAACAAGGCAACGACATGCTCGTAACATAGAACGGATAGGGTTCTGTCAGTAGTTTTTGCTCCGTTTCGAAACTTAATGGCGGATTGATATCCAGTTCGATTTTAATCTTCATCATCTTTCGTGTCTGGAAAGTGATGTCATACGCCTCTGTATCTTCCTTGAGGAAAGCAGGTTCAACACGACCAAAAATCTTCTTTTCCTTCTTGGCTATTTCTACATCTAAACCCACTAATTTGAATTCTTCTATTATAGCCGGGAAATAGTTCTCCAAATGGGCATTAGGGCTCTTTTGCGCAAGAGAGAAATCCATATCCTCGGAATAGCGAGTGAGTCCGTATAGCAGTCTCAAGCAAGTGCCACCATAAAAAGCTGCATGATTGAAGAAACCGGCACGAGTAAGCCCAGCCAATGCAATCTTCTGCATGGTCTCTCGCTGCGCAAAAGTCCGTTGTTCATCATTAAGCGGATAAGCCTCCACTAAAGTTTCAAAGACGGTCATGCTTTATGAGATGAATTAAGTTATTTAATGTCTGCTGCTTGCGCCCGCATTGCGAACAAGATTGCAAAACGGATGTATCCATACGCATTACGGCATCCATATCCATACGCAAATCTTCCTCTAAATAAGTAGCCAATGCCTTTCGGGAGTTATATGGTACATAAATATCCATTAGAATGGCATCAGCCAATGCTTTCTCCGGTGACGCTACCAAGCATTTCAAGTTATCTATCTCTTGAATCGTGATTCCTATGGAATAATAGTTCGGAGCAACCTGATGATAACTGAAACGCCCGCGAGGAGTATCAAACAATCGTGTGCGCTTAGTAGTCACAGAGGTATAGACGTATGCTCGTTCCGGAATAAGACTATAATAAGACAATGCCCACTGCATAGAAAGATAGGATGGCCCATAGATATGTTGTGCACATATCGGAGCCGAAATGGGATAGCCCAAAGTGGCACTATCAAGCACATACAACCCACGCTTTAGCCGGATAATATCACCTCCTTTCTCCAAAGCACTAAGCTTAGCTGCAGGAGATTTATACTTCCCGTTAGGCGTATAACGACCTATCTCTGCTATCAAAGCAGGAGAAGAGATGGGAACATTTCGTAATGACTGATATATTTCTACCGGCAACATTTCTTTTGTTTCTCGCACAGAAAATGCAAATATTTTATATTTTCTATGCACATATTATCAAATTTAACGCAAAATTACAACAAAAATTTGTCATATACAAATATATATGCTATAATTTTTGAAAAAAATACTTTGATTTTGTTGATTTTTGCTTAAATCAGTTGTATATCAGTTGATTTTTCACGAAATCATCCATATTCATTCATCTCTTTGCACGCACCGATATTCATAGAGCCGTGCGCATCTGAATATATTGCTCTTACGTTGTTTCCGAGAGATGGTCCCGTGATGGTTAGGTTATTGGATGCACATGAGCATCACGCGACCATGTCCCAGGAAACACCTAACGACAGTATAAGAACCGACATCACTATCTGCAATCAAAACGCAAGCCTTCGGCATTGTTGAAATGGATTGGTATGATGGTGAGTCTCATATTACTACATGCCGGTAATTGATTAGCCTATTTTGCGCTGCCATCTGTTCTTCTGCGCCGTCATAAACGACTGTCGCGGATGCTAATGCTTCCGGCATCAGACCTCGGAGATACGTCAAGTTGCGTTGCCAATCGGGGAGATATGTTGCTCCTGACTTGATCTCATATCCATGCAACTGTAATCCGTCCACACGCAGCACATCAACCTCATGCTGAGATTTGTCGCGATAGAAATACAGGTCAGGTCGTTCACTCTTATTGTAACACTGCTTTAACATCTCAACCACTACCATATTCTCGAACAAACTGCCACGTAAGGGGTGTGATTGCAAATCCGTCTCGTTACGAATACCTAATAGCCAAGCAGCAAGCCCTACGTCATAAAAATATATTTTTGGCGTCTTGGACAGCCTTTTACCTATATTCCGATAAAACGGCTGTAGTCGAAAAGCTGTGTACGATGTTTCGAGTATGCTCATCCAATTCGTTATCGTCTGGTTGCTGACACCAACCTCTTGTGATATTGCCATCGCATTAAACTCGCTACCTACCCGTCCGGCGCAAAGCATCACAAAATGTCTGAACGCATTTATATTTTGCACATTGATAATCTGACGGACATCACGCACAAGATACGTTTCGTAATAACTCTCATAAACATCTTTAGGTTCACGTTCGTCACCCCACACTGCAGGATAGAATCCACGGAACATGAGCTGGTTGGTGGTATAATCCTCTATTTGGGCACCTATCTCACGGAAAGACAACGGCAACAAGCGTAATACAGCCACACGACCTGCCAACGACTGCGTAATTCCTTGCATCAATAGGAAATCACTGCTCCCGCTGAGTACGTAACGCAACCTCTTGTCACGATCCACACGAACTTGGATATATGAAAAAATATCCGGCATGTATTGCGCCTCGTCGATGATTAGTCCATGCTGATGCTCATCCAGAAAGGCATCTGTATCTTCCTGAATATGCATTCGCGTAGGCAAATGCTCCAAATTTACGTAATCATAATCGGGGAAGGCCATTTGGCACAATGTAGTCTTACCGGACTGACGCGGTCCTGTAACAGAAATGACTGACCATTTTTGACTCATGCGCAAAAGCACATCTTGTAACTATCTAATATACATATTCTAACAAGGTATTCGGACAATTTTCAAATCTAATTTGAATCTTGGCTGCAAAGATACGATTTTTTTTTTAAATTTAGCAAATATATATGCTATAATTTTTGTTTTTCTTTCAAAACTTTAAAATTTTACTTTTGGGAAGATATATTGTAGAGTTTGTACTCTACAGGGATGAGTTAGCGGCAAGATTAGGAATACGGACAGAGGGCACAAGATTTAATATATTACAAGTGTTTTGCGGAGGCCTTCGGCATTGTTGTAATTGATAGTTATGATGGAGAGTTTCATGATTCTTATTCACTGAAAAATTTCCGAATGACTCCGCCAAATCTGTCCGAATGACTCACTTTATGTTACTCATAGGTAATACAGAATGCCATAGGAGATTATCGGATGGTTACCTATGCAAATTGCATACACTTTTCTATGTTTTGTGAGGGATAGGAATCCCTCACTACCACGACCAACGACAGGAAAGCGATTAGGCGTATTTATAAGTACCATTTATTGAATAAAGGTTTTACGAATTTGTTGAATATTTTCGGTACAAGTTTGTCATACACTTTCCAGATTGGTTTCATTAGAAGAATCCTGATTTTATCAAACAGCACCAAAATGGCAGCAATGATAACACTTATTACTATTCCATAAAGCAATCTGCAAACAGCATCTACAGCAAGGCTATACGGCTCAACAAAGAATGTGTCTGCAAGTTCGGCAATAAATCTATATAAATGATGATTAACATACGCATGCTCATGACCTAAATAAATTGCCAAGGTACTTACAGCAATCCAGTTTATGGTTCGACTATGAAAACGGAATGATTTAGCGAACAAAAACAACGCTAATGCTCCAAAAATCATCTGTAAGCTATTATACGTAAAACCTCTCCAAAACGTCCAATGATAAATATGATCGAAATCACTTCCTATGCCGGCAAATAAGGCACATCCAACGTAAATAATAAGCCATAGCCATCTATGCATATTTATGGTATCTTGCGATATATAAAGATTGACGTATCGACCTATGAGATACAAAAGCATAAAATTCAATATAGATAGTCCATTTAAATCATATAGTGGAGCTTGCCAGAAATTACCTAAATATACATTTGTAAACGATAATGATAGTATCACTATCAGATGCTGCTTTTTATTCAGATATGCTACAGCAGCGTTCAATAGCGGAGCATAGAAGAACAGCATTACATAGCAATTGATGAACCACAACGTACTATGCGAAAACGGGAACACCACATTCAGTATCAAGCTTTTTCCAATTACGGCATCGTCTAAAAGGATATGTATCACATAAGCGAATAAATTATAAAATGCGCATGTCAAATACAAATTTGCGATGTGCCGCAGTTTAAATTTTATCCCGAAGTAACCGGAAATCAACACAAAGCAATCCACTGCTACGCACAAGAATCCTTTGCTACATTGGGCGACATACGAACCTATAGTCCAATGTCCGTCAGCCTGTTCTATCTCAGGAAATATGGAATAATTCACCACATGCTGAATCACCACAAAAAGCATGCATATTATTCTTAACAACTCAATTGCAGAATCACGTTCATCAATCTGCTTTTTATGATTTGATGTGTCTGATTGTCGGCGAATACCCCCCCCTATAGAGATTTAATACTATTCGCGTCTTGACTTCTTGCATATTTTGTACATTTTTATGTTTAGAACAATGTTGGTATTTTTGATTAACACACAAGGCTACGGCATTTATCTCATTTATCGCATTACAATAGCAATGAAAGAAACCTTCATATTCCCAATTTTCTTAACCATTTTTTGACGGCTCGTTTGTATATTTTTTTTCTAAACCATTTGCGCCAAGGTTGGGATTGTAGTAATTGCAAATCTGCTATTTCTGTTTTATAGTCCGCGATACGAGCATCAAAATCCGTTGCGTATTCTGCCGGATAAAGAGGCATCATATTCTCCAAAATAGTACACAACTGCGTGTCTGTCAAGATTTGATCGTGGTAGGCACGTGAGGTGTTATTTCCATGATGACGGTAAGCCACCATTACATCCGGCATATAGAAATATGGACCGTGCTTTGCGACAGAAAGATGCACTACATAATCATCATTCATTACGGTATTATACCAATCCGGGAACTCTATATACTCTCGTCGCAATACCGCGCTATGAATAGGTACAAACCATCGCTCACGAATGAATTCTCGTGCATCATGGATCGCATGGAAATCCGAAGGATTGAACAAGCCTCTTAAACGCCCGTCTGCATCAGCGTGCCATGTATTATGGAAACATGCTGCATATTCAGCATGTGCTTCTAAAAAGTCCACTTGCTTTTGCAGTTTATAGTCATCCGTATAAAAATCATCCCCGTCTAAACAATTAATATATTTAGCATTGCTTGCATCTATCACTCTTTTCAGATTAGCAGGTCCACCTATGTTCGCTTCTCCTAAGATGAGATGTATTCTATCGGGATATTGCCGTTGATACTCTTTCAGTATTTCTACTGTTCCATCCGTTGAATAGTCATCACTGATGATTATTTCAAAATCAAAATTAGTTTTCTGCATCAGAACACTATCTAATGCTTCGCTTATAAAACGCTCTTGATTATGTGTGCGTACGCATACGGTGAGAAGGGGTGTTATTTTACCCCCCCCCATGCCATTCGCGGTCAAAAGCCGCAATAATTCACGTTTGAGGGCGCGTTTGTAAGTCTTTGGACGAAGCCATTTTTCTATAGGGTGTTTTTCAAAATGCACCTCGCGCTCATAACGTTTAATCTCAGCATCATAGAAGGCTATACGCTTACCTAATAAAGGAAAATATTGTTTATTCAACGAATCATACATGTGTTCCAAAATAGTCTTCATCGTCCTGGAATGAAAAAGCATATACCCCCACTCTCCATCACGATGCTGTGCATTTACGCTTATTGCCGTATGGCGATATACAGCCATCACATCCGGCATATAATGGAGCGTACCATACTGCGAGATAAGCAAGTTGAGCACATAATCAATATGCAGCACAGAATCATACCAGTCAGGGAAAGAAAGATATTCGTGACGGAATATTTCACTGTTTGTAGGCAAAAACCACCTACGGGAGATGACATCTTCTATGGTTAGTTCTGTCGGAAAGTCCAACGGGACGAGCAAAGAACGATGAACTGTTGTACCATCATAGATGTGCATCACATTATGAAAACAGATTGCACATTCCGGATGGGACTCCATATAATCCACCTGTTTTTGCAATTTATACGGATCTGTCCAATAATCATCGCTATCGCAGAGGGCAATATACTTACCGGTTGCAGCCTCTAATGAGCGACGTTGGTTATTGGGATAACCTACGTTCTGCTTGCCCAATATCGGTTTAACCACATCGGGATGAACCACAGCATACTCTTGCAAGATTTGTGGAGTGGCATCTGTAGAGCAATCATCACTGATGATAATCTCTATCGGGAAATTCACTTTCTGCATCAGCACGCTATCCAAAGCCTCACGTACGTACTGCTCCTGATTATATGCCACCATACAGACAGAAACCAATATGTTTTGCGGTTTATTCATGTATCATTATTCGTTTTAATTGGTACAAGTCCGTATCTGTTTTTCTCACCGGTCCTCCGAAAGAACGTAACGCAGTTTTATAGCCTATTTGTTGTGCAAAAGCAATAGCCTCAATCGACACATCATTTTTCCATCCATAAGGATAGGACAGATGCTCTATCGGTTTGCCTATATGTTGCTCCAAGAGCTTCTTACTTTCACCTAACTCATATTGTAGAGATGCAATGTCCGTAATAGTCAATCGGCAATGCGACATAGTATGGCCACCGATAGTACATAAAGGATCTTTCGATAACTCTACTATGTGTTCCCACGTCAAAGTGTTTTTCGGGAAAACGTCGTCCGTCAAATATTTCGTAAAGAGTCGCTTGAAGTCTTTTTGCAAATGCGCGTATGGGAGAGAAAATAACAAACCTTTTAGTTTTAGGAAGGTCTCGTTTCTTTGTTCCTGCGTATGACAAATATAATGTATCCCATTTATATTCAGTTCATCATTCTTGCGGATAATATGCTCAATGATTAACGGATAATTCCAGATTAGTGTATGGTCATTCACCAACCCGGCTGAAACATAGATTACAAACGGGATGCCGAGTTTCTTTAATATCGGATATGCGTATGTGAAGTTATCTTCATAGCCATCATCGAAGGTAATAATACCGAAAGGTTTAGCACTATGCTGTTTATTGCTCATACGAGCGTGTAAGTCGTTTATGGAGATGAAATCCAATCGTTTCTGCTGCTCTCGCAAGAAGGTTTCAAAGAAATCAGGAGAGACACGCAGTTCGTCAATAGGCTGTAACCAATCAGCCTTTGGACAGACCATATGAAACATATAGATGTACCCTAACGGACGATTGAAGCATGCGTTATATGCAGCCTCTGCCAACTCTCTTCCTATTCTACGTACTTTCTTAAACATCATTCTGAATATACTTGCCCCTTCAGCGCATATTCATCGCGATGAAGAAACTTGCGTCCATACCAATTTTTCAGTTTCCCCCACCATGAACGAGGTTGATTGATTGAGAAAGAATACCATGAGTTAATAATGCGGCTATCTTCGTAAAGTACATCAAGAAAACGAATATTTGCATTATCTGCCAATCTGTCAAACGCCCATTGATTCGCTCCTCCAGTAGCGTTTGTTCCTTCTACATCCCATCCAATATGATTGATATATGATACTATCGGACAAATTGATACTGCATGGTTCACGAAATGCGCAAATGCAAATTTGGCAGCCCACAGATTCATTTTATTATTATGGACGCGCTCCAACTCATCATACTGGCAATGTTCGGCGCGACGAAAAGCCTGAATCATCTGATGGTTATTCATTACGGTTGCAAAATCTCTTATCTCCCAATCCACTTGTTTCCAGCGGTCAGCCCATGTTGCCCAACCGGTAGGATGATGGGTAAGCGATACATATACATCATACGGATAATCGTTCGGGTAGAACCGCTCCGGGTGTGGACGAGAAAGTCCACTGATGGAGAATACCGACTTACGTGCATCGTAGTGGTCCAAGCACTGGTTCATATACGACAGAAAATATGGCGATGTTTCCAAGTCATCTTCCAATACTATTACACGACCATACTTGGTGATGACATCGGTTACGCCGGTTATTACACTTGTTCCGAGTCCAAGGTTTTCTTCACGCTCTATAATGTGAACTTCCTTAAATGTGGGAACAATTGCCAATTCCTTTGCTACTTTGCGAGCATTAAGAACCTTTTGCTTTTGCTCTTCGGTTGCATTCGGCTTGGCACCATCACAAAAAATATACACAACGGATTGGTCTGCCAACTCGTTTTGTCCGAGCCATGTCAGCGTCTTACGCAGATGGTCGGGACGGTTATATGCAAATACTATGATTGGTGCAAGGGGCATCTTTGATGTGTGATGTGTGATGTGTAATGTGTGATATTACTTCAATTTATAGGTTCTATTCTTGTTTGCACCTGTTCGGATAAGGATACCAATATCAACAAGTGCATTTAGATAATCTCTTGTGCGTGAGGATTGCAATCCCAACAGAACCGCGACTTCTTGGGATCTAAACTCTGCGTGAGATTTAGCATATTCAATAATTGCTATACATTTTGATTGATCAAAATCACGAGGTATTTTATCGCCGATAGAGTTGCTATTTATCGCCGATTTATCGCCGATAGAGTTGCTATTTATCGCCGATAGAGAAGATAAGCGTTCGATTATACATGTATGGTTCTTCGTTCTTTTATCGTAGTATTTTCCACTCTCCCCCTTTTGACGCTCCAATATATTTAACCACATCAGACATAACTAAGTCTCGCATTACCATATCAAAACTCAAACCAATATTTCTGCAATTTGTTTTTTTTGACAAAGTTGGCTTTGTGCTAATCAATGCTAAAATTCGTTCTTGTCTGACAGTCATTTATGGGGTGTATTTGGGGTGCAAAGAGTATCTCCTCCATGTTAGTTTTTCATTCTATATGTCCTATTCCTATTTGCTCCTTGCGGTTCAACAAGACCGACACTGACTAATTCTTTCAAATAGTTACGCGCTTGGCGATCTGATACGGCAAACATCTTTGCCACCTCAACTTGTGTAATAATGCCATTATTGTTTTGCATGTAAGCGATTATCCTCCGTAAATTATCGGAAATTTTATCGGAAATGTCATATACGTTATCGGAAATTTTATCGGAAATCTTTTCTATTTTACAAGTATGCATTTTTGACTTCTTATCGTAGTTAATACCTACGAGTAGTATGTTGTCGGAATAATTCTTTAACGCTTCGGTATAGTGTTTAGTTTTAATCTGCCCGATAGCTCCACCTACAGACTTATTATATTTCAGTTCAATAACTATTGCCGGCTTATCCACATGGCGATGCGGGATGAGAACAATATCAGCAAATCCCTTACCTGTAGGCAGTTCACGAACGAAATCATAATATTGCCGCGCTGACTGATATGCAAGAGATATCACATAAGCCAGCGCATTCTCATCGTTGTACTGAAGAATAGAAGTGGTGTCTTGGTGTACAAACTCAATGGCTTGAGCTACTGCCTCTTCATTCCCTGCAATGGTATCTTGCAGCAATTTCTCTGATTGACGAAGCGTCTTAGCAATAATACTCCAACTTGTTTCTTGAATAGTTCTCTCAAACTCGTGTCTAACCTCCTGATTTGGAATGCAACATGTGTGGCTGACCGAGTCATAAGACAGATAGCCTAAATGAATCAGTAATGTAAGCACTGCATCACGATTAGCAATAGAATGTAAGTCATTCGTAAACCTCATGACATCTACCTGCTCGGCATTACCCACGACGAGAGAAACAATAGAATCTCGCAAACCCTCAAAATTCATGGTGATATATTCTTTAAGCCCCTCATAAGTCGTAGTTGCCGTCCAATAACTCTCTATACTATGACGTTGCACAGCCCTCATCACGGCAAAAGGATTGTATATCTCTTTGATATCTCCTAACTGATAGCCATCATACCATTGTTGTATCAAATCCATATCCATCTCATGCTTCTTACAGAGTTCCAACACCTCGTCATTAGTAAATCCGAAATATCCTGCCAACTGACCCGGATTGACCATGGAAAATTCTTCGAAATTATTTAATGTTGATTCGGTGTTATATTGTTTAATTGGCAATATTCCTGTCATATATACTCCTGCAAAGATGGTATTAGTATGACTATCCTTAAATAACGTCCGCAACCACTCCACATACTTACGCTTTACATAGTCATCATCCACCTCACGTAAGATGGCATCCCATTCATCTATTATCATAATAAATGGTTTATGAGTGAATTGAACGACTTTCCATAATTGAACGGATAACTTATCAGAAAGATTTATAGACACTTCGGGATAGTTCTCTATTAGGTCTTTGCTTAGTGCATCGTTAATGTCATTGACCACACGGAGCTTGTCTGCATTTATATCCGCAGTAAATCCGCTCGCGTCCAGATATATTACAGGGTATTTGTTTCGATGCTGCTCATAAGAAGGGTCATTTGCTATTTTGAGGTCTGAAAACAATGAACTTGCATCCACACTTTCATCATAATACGCATTCAGCATTTTGGCAGCCATGGATTTACCAAAACGCCGAGCACGAGTAACGCAAATAAACTTGTCATATAAGCCTATTCTGCTATTTACGTATGCGATAAGCATGGACTTATCCACATACTCCCCTTTTCGAATTGCTTCAAAATCTGCTTTCCCTATATTTATAAACATTCCCATATTTTATCGTTTATTTGTTACTTTATACCTTTATGCCAACTCGTTTTGTCCGAGCCATGTCAGCGTCTTACACAGATGCTCCGGGCGGTTATATGCAAATACTATGATTGGGGCGAGATTCATATATTCAATTAAAGATGATGATATAAACTATAGTTAGTGTCAGCCGAGTCCGCGCGTTTTTCTGTATGTTTTTCATTCTTCGAGGGCGTGGTAGTTACTGTAGTCAATAGATTGTTTTTATTCACGCCATTTCAATTTCAATCTCATTCTTATAGACTTGAAGCATTTCGTCATAGATGTTGGTTGCCGTTTTGATGTTCAGACCGACTTTCTGTGTCACCGCCAAGATGTCATTTTTCTGTGGTAAAGGATTATCATTCACGGAAGTTGTATGATAATCACCTTCGATGCCGGATGGGAGAAGGTCGTACGCAGGTGCGAAGTGCCAACCATTATCATAAAGGAACGAAAAATTCTTGGCATGGTCGTCGCGATTACCTATTATGACATTGAAACACATTATGCGATAGACTTTCCAAAGTTCCTCAACCGAATGAGACAACCGTGCGGACAGTCTGAACAAGTGTTCATAATCAATACATGGTATTCTGTAATCAGCTCGTAATAATCCCGCTGCACTCACCACATGGCGTTTTTGGTCTTCATACCTGTCAAACCGTTTGGTAGCGAACCAACAGTTATCAAACAATCGCGTTTCCGGCATTTCAATCCCACATTTCTTTGCTAATAACGAATACTTATATTCCACCTTACCTATATCTTTCTTGTCCCCCTTTGCTCGAAATTTTACGAGCCATTCGTCATTGCCGTATTTGACAAAAAGTTTTGGTCTCGCACCGCCTGGCGACCCGCCACGTTGAACCATCTCTTCTAAATGTTCTCCATTATAGTTATCATCTTTCAATACTGCATCTGCTTCTGCCGCGAACTGCTCGAAAGAGAGGTACTCTTGTGTTTTTCTGATGCTTTCATCCGGATGATACTCCAATGCACCGCGTCCGAGGCTACCCACTAAACATAACTGCTGCAAGACTGAAAGATTATTATAATTAATGCCATGCAACTGAAGATAACGTTGCAATATCAAGTTTCCCCACCCATCGGGCAGACTATCAGCAAAGACCCCAAACAAACCATCAAAGGGATGATACGCGGCTATCTTCACACCGGCTGTAAGTGGCAGTTCTAAGGGTGATATGCTAAAACCATTTTGCAGCCATTCCCGTGTATACTCAAATGCACAGGTTATTGGTTTGTAGGGCGTTTGCGCTAATGTACCCACCCTAATTCCATTCAACCACACTTCCACTTTTTCTACCTCAATCATGCCGTACCCTATGTTTTGTTTTTGTTTGTTGTAGCATATCATCTATTGAGGACCATGTTTTATTAGTAAACAGTTGATTAACATCTTCGAGCAGTCCTAATGCAAATGCCACATTCAATAAGCCTTCAAGAGAAATCTGCGCAGTCTGCTCAAACCGCCGGTAAGTAGAAAGCGGTATGTCAGCTTTTTTAGCCAACTCGGCTTGCGTCAGTTGCTGCTCTAAACGGCGTTGTTTAACCCTTTGCGCCAATTCTTTAGCCACATCCGCAGGTGTCAGGAAAAAGTCTGATATGGGATTCATCATGTTTGATCTTTTTTCTTATGCTCGACAAAGGTACAACAAATAATTTATTTTTGCAACAATAATTATCAATATCTTATCAGTTATTGCAATTTTCCAAGATAAGTACCCAAATATTGTTATTTTGATTATAGTAAAAAAAATGACATTACCAGGTGTGAGCTAAATTTGCCGTTTTTTGTCTAAATCTATGATTTTCACCCTATATATAATCAAATAACGCAACCTCTATATTTGGGTGACGATATGCAAAGACTCTAATTGGGGCGAGAAGCATAATAATTGATTTTGAAAAATTTGGACGAATAATGTAGATTTATATTCACATTCGATTCACGCATAAATCTTCTTTTATTAAGCTACTTTTCTCTATCATATCTCCGTCAATAGAAAAGCCATATAGAAAGGTATTGTCAGTAATGCGCCATCGCGACCGACATTGTAATCACCTATCTTAATGGCATGTTTGACATGGTATTTCTCGGGGTGGTTGAGGATCGTACGGGTTGATTTGGCATTGCCGGTACGAGCTTTACATTCCACTAACACACACTCTCCTTTGTAGCGCATTAAGAAGTCTATCTCCAGTCCACTATCTTTGTGGAAATAATAGAGTTTGCGCCCCATCTTTCCTAAGATATCAGCAAGGAGACTCTCATAAATTGCGCCCTTGTACGCCCCCAAGTCGCCTTGCATAATACTCCACGCCGTTCCCTCTTCCAGCATACTGATGAGCAAACCCGAATCCGCCATATAGACTTTGAATTGATCTTTAATCGCCACGACGTCCAGAGGCAATTCGGTTATCTCAATGTTATAACAACGATGAATGATGCCGGCATCTTCTATCCACTGCAGGCTACCGGCGTAGTCGCGTCCCTTGGCATTGGGTCGAATAACATTGTAGGTAAACTTCTTATAATCACGCGCCAGTTGCTGGGGAATGGACTCGAAACACTCACGAATACGGGACTTGTCAGCAGCAGGAGCATATTTGATCATATCCGATTCATAACTGTCAATGATGGCCAACTGCACTTTACGTGTCTCTCCCATATTATGCGTCGTCAGGAACGTCTCCACAGCTTCCGGCATACCGCCTACAAACACATATTGGAGTAGTAACTGACGGAAACGATTATGGAAAGCCTGATTGAGTGGCTTTTCTTCTGCCAAGTGTTGACGCAAGATGTCAATATGTTCCGGCATGATATCGTTTGCCCACAACCATTCTTCAAAATCCATGGGATACATATTCACAATTTCTTCAAACCCGACAGGAATAGATGCCTCTTCCTCTTCTTGTTGTTCTTCTTTGGTCTTATAGCCATTAACGCCAAGTAAAGAACCGGTACAGAGCACATCATACCGACCATCAAGACTGAGGAATTTGAGGGACGAGCGCGCACGGGGACAATCCTGAACTTCATCAAATATAAGGCATGTCTTGCCCGGCACAAATTGCGCTCCGATAATTCCAAGAGCAATGTTAGTTGTAATGGTCTCTACATCCAAGTCTCCGTTAAAGAAGGCCTTGTAAGATTTCTTCTCATGGAAATTGAGATAGATGACATACTCATAGTTCTTATGAGCGAACTCAAGTACAGAACTAGTTTTTCCGCACTGGCGTACGCCTTTGATTATTAGTGGCTTGCGCTTGGAATCAACTTTCCATTGTTGAAGGAATGTATCTATTTTTCGTTTATACATAACACCTTTTTATAGCGACTTTAGGACTATTAGCTCACCTTTTTGGTGCGACTTATATGCGTATTCAACACTTTTCCCACACGACTTTCGGCTGCGAAGATAGTATTTTTTATTGATATATGCAAATTAAATTTGCTGTTTGTACCAGCCTGCAAAAGTGGACAGTAAAAAAATTTTTTAGTTAAACATATTTACCGAAGTGGACAATATCCACTTTTTATATTCAAAAAGATTTACAAAATTGTCTTTCCCTAAAAAAAGTTGACTCATAAAAGTCAACAATTATGTGGAAGTATGAAAGCAAAAAGC
>CAKZZM010000053.1 GCA_937885465.1 uncultured Bacteroidales bacterium | reverse complement strand
TATGGTTTGCAACCTAATCAATATTCTTCGCAAGTCAATCAAACTCTTACTATTGGTGACTTGTTTGAATAACTAAAGTGAATCACTATGTCAAAGAGCACTTTTGCACGGAGCCAACGCTCCGTGCTTTTTATTCCGCCACGTTATAGACGGGAATGATGATGGATATTGTAGGCTTCATTTTTTGTTCTTGAAATAACGTATTTTCTCAACAAGATAATATGCCCAATATGGCCATTTTAATAGTCTCTTTAACTGCTTTCGAGGTCGTAATTCGGTCATGGGAGAAAGATCATGTTTTAACTTTTCACCTTCAATCCGTGACTGTGGATATGGAAGACATATAAGCTTTGGCATAAAATGTTGTGCTGCATATGAAACAATAGCATGTTGTGCCCATGGTGCACCTTCTTTCCCTACGCCATGCTGTTGGTAGAAAGAAAGCATTTTCTCATATTCTTGGATCATAAAATGCCTATTTCTTTCTTGAACTTTTGCATCCATGGTCTGCCCTGCGCGCCCAATAAAATAATTATATAGGACAAAATCGCATATATAGCATGTCTTGGCCATAAGTTGCGGAGCAATGAACAATATCATATCATCATAAAATATGTGTTCATCAAATAATGGATGGTATGCTTTGAGTAAAGCTGTTTTGTATGTACAATATTGAAAATCCGCAACAGTAATGTCGTTATTTGCCTGATAAGGAAAATCTGCTACAGCAAAAGCTTGATTTAACATTCCATTTACAGGAAATAGTACAAACTCATCATCGGCGACCATATATTTATATAGTTGCGTGAAGACCAAATCCGCATCAGTCTCCGAAAGTTTTTCCATCAACTTATCCAAATTGGTAAGCCAATCATCGGAATCGAGGAAACGGAGATACTTGCCGGTTGTTTGCTTTAGACCGACATTCCATGCCGAGCCATGTCCGCCGTTCTCTTTGTCAATCTGACGGAAGGTTTGCGGATAGCGTTTGACGTACTCACGCGACATTTCCGCAGAGCGGTCGGGAGTACCGTCATTGACGATGATGACCTCTAATTGGTTCATCCGTTCCGCGTCCAATACACGATTACCCTGCTCATCAGTCTTGTAAATGAGGCATGAATCAAGGCATTTTTTGATATAAGGTTCAACCTTATATACAGGTACTACTATGGTTAGGAGTTTTTGCATTGTATTTTATTATTAATTACACAAATCACCATAAGTATCAAGAATCTTACTGTTAATTTTTGTTCCCAGATAGATTCTCTCTGTATTAGAGGGCATTGCAGATAAAGCTGTAGAGCACACTGTTAATGCTCTTGGATATACAACTCCCATTGCGTTTAATAATTGCATAGGTGCTTGATTGCGCATTATTTCTACATTAGGGAAATATTTCTTGTAGTCAAATTTATCTCTGGGATGAATCTTAATTACAATCGAGTTGAATCTTTCAACATAAGGCTTATACAGTTGAAGCATCTCATCTAAAGACAATCCACAGTCTTCCACAAACGGCTGTGATAATATAAGCAGGTCTACGCAAGGCGCATCGTTAATCGTTGTACGCGAAATTGAAAATAAATTTATGATAAACTCTTTTTTTTCATCATCACAATTTTTCCACAAATCTGCTAATGACGCTAATTCATATGACCTTCCTTCAACATATTTTGATTTAATATCCTTTGGAGATGTTATTATTCTATTAGTACATTGATTATTAGTACCGAAGGTTTTTCCATGGATGGCTGAATGAGCCAAGAAATACTTAATACGCCTTTTAAAGCAATCACCTCTATTAGGTATAAATGGACCTAAAAAACTAACCTCGTCTAATTGACTAAATGTTCCGGGAGAATCCTCTATGAATGTATATTTTCGATTTCCGATTAAGACATCTGAATAAGTAATATGGTCTTGCGCATATATGGGACACCACGCAAGACAAGGCCAATGGAGATATTTTAAAAATTTGTATTTTGCTCCTGTTTTCCAATCAAAGTTCTTCGTTGGGATACAAACCACATTCGGCAATCGCTTTTTTATTTCGGAATTAATCGTATCACCGACGAAAAACAATGTCTTTTCTATATCGCCTATAGACATGTATAATAAATACAACGACAAAGTATAAGTCGTATCTGCAATACAGATATGTTTAATATATTTCATCTCTTCACCGTGTTAGGTTATCCTATTGCAAATTATTCTCCTTTACATACTCTATCACTCTTTTTAAATCATTCGGAGTATCTACAGCGATTGTCTCACTATCCACTTCAATATATTGTACTCTGTACCCATTCTCGATGAAACGTAATATCTCTATATCTTCTATCGATTCTATCTTAGCTTTGCCATACTTCTTACCATAGTCGCAATAGAAACGCAAAGCCTCAGGTGTGAAACCATAAACACAAACCTGCTTATAGTATTTCACGTCAATATTCCCCTTGGGGAAAGGTGCTACTGAGCGTGTCAAATACACGCCTCTACCATCCTTGGCAGCCAGCACTTTTGGAACGGTGAAATTAATCAAGTCCACTGGGTCTTTAATCTCCGTCATCAAGTTCGTTACCTGAATATCCGTATTTGAATTCTCTATGAAAGGCACAATGGCGGCACGTATAGTACTCGGTTCTATCAATGGTTCATCGCCCTGAATATTCACATATAAATCAGCGGGAATCTTTTCCGCGACTTCTCCAATGCGATCTGTTCCTGTTTTATGCGCTGTACTTGTCATCACACATGGAATATTTCTTTTCGTGCATGCATTGTAGATTCTATCATCGTCTGTAGCCACATATACTTCGTCAAATTCTTTGACTTGTTTGGCTTGCAGATAGACTCGCTCTATCATCAGCTTGCCACAAATATCTACCAATGGTTTTCCCTCAAAACGGGATGATTGATACCGGGCCGGTATTACTGCTATGATTTTCATATTTGGGTGATTATTGTTTGCTATAAATACTTTCAACTTTCAGTTCAGTATATAACGAGGGAAGAAGGGAAACTAATTCATTTCCCGTATTCCGCTTATATAATTCAAAAATCTCTTTATTCTCTTTGTTGAGAGTGATTTCCTTTTCTGTAAGTGCTACACCGCTATACCCATCATATCCAACTACATAAATAGTTTTGGATGATAATTGATTGGCTAACTGCAACGCGATAACTGTACATGAATCTTCATATTTACCGATAACGGAAATATTTCCTAATTCATAAGTATGCCCCTCTGCACATTTGGGCACATCTGTTCCCATTTTACGGGGATATGGAGGTAATATACAAGTATCTGCAAATGGGATATTTCCGATTTTTGATTCTAAGCGTTTCCCTTCATTTCCTACTAAGATAAAAAACTTATCACATTTTATATCAGCAAATAATTCTGTGAAACGCGAGGTGGCAAATACGATAGCGGTGTCTGTACTTTTTATCAATACTTTTATTGCTTCCACATGTTGTTGCACCGATGCCCCTCCGCCGATAATAATAACCTGCTTATTTTTACGTTTTACTTTATATATAGGGTATTTGGCATTATCCTGCAAACCGGCTTTTCGATTATCAAGTGCACGAACAATATTATTGAATGAATATACCCTATTTTGAACCCATGCCATCACTTCTTTCTGAGGAATGGAGTTTGCGCCGGATAACATATACGGAAGATTTGTTCCCCAATTACATTTTTGTCTCAAGGGTTCAAAGACTTGTATTACTTCACCTAAGCGATTGAAATCTACTTGTAGATTCTGATGTTTGTTCAAATAGGTCATCAATAACTCCACATTGAGATTCCCGGCTCCGCGTCCCATCCCGAGAATGGTAGCATCTGCAAATTCCACACCTTGTTCCATGGCAGTTAAAGTGTTGATTAGTGCCAGCTGAAGATTATTATGTCCGTGGAAACCTAATCGCACTTTTGTGTGCATTCTAACCTCCTGAGTAGTAGTTTTTACCAATTCCGGTGTCATGCTCCCAAAGCTATCTACCATACAGAACCAATCAACTATCCCATCCAGTTGGCTTAATTTGGGGTAGAAGTTGTCCAAATCTGCCCATGTGGACATATACATTGTATTAAATGCCACTTCAAAGCCCATTTGCTTGACTGCTTTCGCCAACACGACAGCTCTGTCGAAATTCTTCGGATCAACTGCCAAACGAACCATATCTACCAAGCCTTTAATCGGATTAAGCAATAAATCCAAATCCTCCGGGTGGCAATCTTTTTCGTTCAACATGATTGCTATTTTCTTTTCCGAAATAGAACGAATATGTTGCAAAGTTGATACAGGGCAATAGCCAAACTGTCCAAGATATTCGGACTGTGGTTTATTTCGGTAGCCCAATTCTATATAATCAATGGGAAGCGCATTGAGATTATGGATATAGGTTTGTACAACCTCATCCTCAAAATCCCAATTGGTGTAATACCCACCATCTCGTAATGTACAATCAAGTATCGTCATTTGTTATGTAGTAATTTTTAATTTTTTGGATAGTCCAATTCCATTAATGATTTCTGATAAAATGTTTTCAGTTACAGTTTTCCCGTTAGGTGGAAGTAGATATTTATCAAAAAAATCTTTCCGCTGTTTCTTCATTTCATCTTTTCCACCTAAAACTACTCGCAACAAAAATGATTCTATTTCTTTAAAAGAACCTGCATGATAATGAGCATTGTATGCCGCTAACCCAACTTCATTACTAAACGATAATCTTTTACCATTATCTAAATATAACGCAGGTTTTTGGGTATATAAGTATTCAATCATAAATGAATTACTATCATTTAGAATCGCATCAGACGTTCGAAATAGCTCAATATAATCATCTTCTTGTAATGATATGTTTTCCCCCATAAACCATTTCTCGTAATAAGCATCTGTACGAATTTTTCCCCATTGGGGATGCTGGTACAAAGCATATTTTAATAGTGGATGAGGTTTAAAAACTATTTCTATCTCATTTTTGTACTTTTCGGCCATATTAAGCATATTGTCATAATACGATAGAAAAGTTGAAAAATTTTCATAATGGACACCAGGAATAGAATGATGAGGAGACCATATTACTCTTTTTCTATTACTTTCTCCATAACGCCATTCAGAATAGTCTAAGTTTTTTCTACTGCATAATAAATCACAGGATGGATAACCTGTTACAACGCTATTCATACCTTTGATTATAGAATATTTGCACACTTCTTTTCTATTAGCCTCACATTCAATGAAGTATTTCCATAATTTGCTATAAAACAAATCACCTCCTAAATTCCATGTAAAGGTAGTTCCAACAAAAAAATATGGTGAATAAATCAGTAAGGCATCATGAAATGCCTCTGGACCATATCTATAATTAGGAAATGGAGTAATGTAATATACTATATCAGGCTTAATGAAAGAGATATCATTAAATGAATTGTTCTCAATGTTATATGCTAAAAAATAGTCAACTTCTATTTTTTTAAAATAATCAACACATCTTTTATACATTCTTCGCATATGCGATTCCCCTCTTTCGGAAATAATTGGACAAATCAGTACACTTACTTCAAAAAATCCTGTTTGTTTAAGCGATTCGTATAAACCACATAGTTTCCATTGTGATGAATCTGTTATCACAAATAATATCTTTATTAATTCCGATTTCCTTTTAATTCTTTTTTTTATCCCCCAATACCGTAATTGCTGTTTAATAATAGGACATAGTTCTTTAAAGTAAAACCACTTCCTTTTAAAGAATGACCACATAATCTGAGGTACAAGAAGTTTGAAAATATTTTTTATCCTTTCATTCATACAAACAATCAGTAATAAAATCTTTTTATAATTTCATTCTTTACCCATTTACATGCGGTTTCATAGTCTTCATTCGTATCGAACTCTATCCACCCATTGTTATAATGGCTGGCTTTTACTTCATAACCATCCTTGATAAGTGCCATGAGCAAATCAGTCATATACGCTTGTCGGATATGTTTACCTGAAAGCATCCATGGTTTGTCCTCAAATTTCGGATAATCACGCTCCAATATATCCACAATATGTTTTAATCCATGTTTTGAAAACTTTAGCAAACCGATATAACGCGCAGAAATCTCCTCGATATTGGGTGCCTCTTGTCCTAAAGAAAGGATATTATTATTTTCGTCAATCTCTAAACTTTCTGTATCAAAATCGACTCGACCATAACGAGCCAGCCAATATGCTTTCCAATTATCGTCTACCGCTACAGTAAAATCATGTGGCTCAGCCATCATGCCTTGCAACATCTCTTGCGTAAAGAGTATATCGGAATAGCTCACAATACAATCATTATCAAACTCCGTGCGGGCGCACATCAAGGACTCTACCATATTGGTAGTGGTGAATTTCTCATTTGTATAGTAGCGCACACCCTCATATTGTATCTTATCTGCAGCAAACCCACGAACAACTATAATATCCTTAATACCTGCTACACGGTATTCTTCGATTTGGCGTTCAATAATCGTTTTACCATTGAACATCAGCATTCCTTTGGGAAGATTCTCTGTGTACTTTTTTAGGCGAGTTCCCTGTCCCGCTGCTAAAATGATTGCTTTCATTATTGTAAAAAGTTTCTAATTAATTCATCAATTATTTGTCTTGATAACCCATCGGTCATCGCTCTTTCCGGATGGCATTGTAAACCCAATATGTGAAGAGTCTTCGATTCATAAACCTCTACCACATCATTTTCAACATCCATCCCGATAGGAGTGAGACCTTTTGCAAGATGTTGCTTATAGATTCCATCGTTATGAAAATTATTAACTTGCATGACTTCTCCATTCAGGAGTATAGGATGTTCTTGACCTACAGGTCTCGCAATCTTTAGTTCCTTTAGATGCGAAACAAATCCGCCTAAAATGCCGTTCACTAATTGCATGCCTCTACATATTGCTATAATGGGTATTCTCCGATCAATAGCACCCCTTAATAATTGGCTTTCTATCTCATCCCGTTCCGGCGAATCTACATCATTGTTTTGCGGTATGCAATATTTACCCGGCACATCACCACCACCACTCAACACAACCAAATCAACACCTAATCGCCAATAATCTTTTAAGTTCGCTGTATGGTTCGGCACAGGAATTACTGTGTATCCCAACATCTCGAAATAAGCGACATACGCTCTTTCCAAGACATCTATTGCTTCGCCATGTGAGTCAATTTTTTGTCGTTGTGTTATGAGTGCTCGCTTCATTAGTATATGCGATTTATTTTCTTATTATTACAATCAATTTCTACTCTCTCCGAAGCACAGACAAAGTTAAATGTCTGTTCGCCACATCCGATAGCGGAAGGTAAGCCAAACTCTGCGCACCGGATAGCCATGTGTGAAGCAGGTCCTCCGTATTTGGTCACCAATCCGGCAATGCCTTTGGCAAAAATCCAGTCGTAACCGGGGTCTGCTTTCTCCAATGCAACAATCTTTCCTGCGACATCAGCATCCGTTCCCTCTTTTAAAACAAATACATCGGCCTGTACTTTAGAGGCTGTAATAAAATTCGGTTTCGCTTGGCGTTGCTCAATTTTCTCCAAGTCTGATACTCCTGCAATTATTTCCGGTAGCATCAATTGCGATTTCTTTTCCCATAGTAGTTTCCTCTGAGCAATAATCGTGGCAAAGAATTCTTTTGCTTCATCATCCTTCTCATAGCATTGAGATGCACTTACATCTGATATAGTCAAGTAGGACATATCATCCGCTGAGAAGCCCATTTCCTCGCCCAACTTACGCAAAAGTTCGATAACCAATGACAAAGAACGGGTAAAGATAAACTTAACATATTCACGCTGCTCAATCGAAGTCTGAATAAATGTCAATTGTTTTTCAACAGGTGCGCTAAAATGTAATAATTTCAATGCATCAGTCACAGCCTCTATAGCTGATTGGTTCTGCGTTGGTACATTACCTATCTTACGTGCGTTGCCATCTGTAATTTGGAAAGTAATGTCGGCATATCTCGGTGTTCGTATGTCATACGTGTTTGCGCGCAAATGACCGTAGTTCTTGTCAAAATCCTCTTGTGTAATCAACCCATGCGTGTATTTGTAAAAATCGCACTCAAAATCGGAACTAACAGAATGAATAGTACTCATAAAAGCATCCATCTGCTCCGCTGTTATGTAGCCTTCATCCACCATCGTCTTGCATATCTGTCTCGAAATAAAAGCGCAGCGAGCTTGACGTGAGAACTGAGGAGTACCGAATTTTTCGATAGCGTTTAAGAGCTGTATTATATTTGGGGCATATTGTTTTAGCGCGAAGCCCCCCCCTGCTTTCAGACAAGCATCTTCGCGTATATTTTCGAGCATCTTTAGCGCATCCAAATCGTTTGCAAGGGTCTCTGTATATCCGCTAATTATTTGGTCTGTCAATGAATATAACGACTTTGAAATCTCTTTAATATCTGCATCTGTAAAACCATAATCTTTCAAGGCAGAAAGGCGCTTATCGGTAGCATAATCATAAGCACTATGTACAATCTCAAATTCTATCTTGTCATGAAGGTGAGGATGCTTCAAAAGCATCTCACGATAGACGGAATATAACTTCTGCTTTATGTTATCACTTATCGAATCTGGTGTCAGGGCTTGGAAAGAGTAGTCAACAGATATATAGGGCTTGTTCCCGACTTTATACATTAGTTCGTCGTGAACATCTGTATAACCTAACGGCAGTAAGCTTTCTATCCAAGCACGTTTCGTGATAATCTCGCGGTAGAGAGAATAATCCAAATATCGAGGATTAACACCAATAATCTCTGAGGGATTCCAAAAAGCCATATCTGACAACAGCATTGGCTTTCGTGTCACATAATGCAGATGACGAGCATACTCAGATTGTGCATCGTCAATATTATTATAGAATATCTCATCGTTCTGCGTAACATTATACTTATAGTTTGCTGCTAATGGACGGACTTGGAAAATTACCACTTGACTATCAGCTGTCAATGCAAACTCTATATCCAAGACCATCTTTTTCAAGATGCCTTCCAATTCTCGCACGGCTTCCAATAACGCCTTCCACTCTTTGGGAGGATTGTTCTTGGCAGTCTTACGCAAAATCCATACTGATTTTCCAGCCAAGCCACTTGTTACAGAATCCGTAGAACCCGATTCGTCATAGTTTATCAAGTAATAAGGACGATTGCTTCGCACATCTCGCGTGAAGATTACACCGGAACAAGCTACGTTCATCGTCTGCCGCTGAATTAGCACCTGTTCATCCTCTATATGTTCCGGTTCTACACCGTAAGAGTCAATAACTTTTCGGATTGCAGCGAGTACTTCATCTTGACTATCAGAATTGACATTCAAAACACTATCAAAATGCCCGGCGTTAGATGTTTCGTAGCAATCTTCAGTAGAAGATGAAGACCTTACCACAATTATATCACCTTTGTAAAACTCGGCAATCTTATGGTATATCTCTTCAGGTGTAGACTTAAACTCTGCAACCGTCACAACTTGAATATCTTCTATACGGGCTTTTGTCAATCGCTCTTTCAATGCTAACAAGGTATTCGCTTTCGTTGATACTAAATTTGAGTACCGTTTCTCCTTGCGGTCAACTTTCTTTTGGAGTGCTGCCAAGATATTCAGCGGAGACAATTTCTCATAGTAATCAGTAGTTCGAATCTCACCACCGATGGATTTCAAGTAGTTCTCTACTGGAACAAAGGAACGGTCGGTGCCGACATAAAGAATAATCTTTGCTTCGGGATAATCGTAATGGATCTGTTTTAGATTCTTCAACGGGTCAAAAGACTTCTGGGCACGTATCTCGTCAATATATGAAACACCAGACAATACCGATAAACGTTCCTCATAAGTGGAAATTGTATTACCATGGAACTGCATGATTGCCGGATCTTCAATCAATCCGAAAATCAGTTTGTCACTTGCCTCTCTTGCTTTCCGCATCACACGCATGTGTCCGAAATGCAGAAAGTCCACTATTCCATATGTATATGCTATTGTCATTAGTTTCTTTTATTCATTTTTCATATTACTCCTCTATCACGAGAGACATACGGGACAGATACGGGAGGATAGGTGCTTCTGTCTACCAAAACAATTTACATTTTTCATTTAAATATACCTCTATTTGCTCATATGTCATCTTTGAATTTAAGACGTTATTAATCAATACAGGGTACAAGCCGCAATTCTTCAAACGACGCATTTTATATAATCCAGCTTTTACTTTGTACTTAATCATCATGTATGCTACCTCCATCACTTTTTCCGTTGGCATATTACATCCTAAATATATATTCTTTATACAATCACTACCAACATTTATGATGTATTTTCCGCCTAAAGAAACCACTATACGGAATTCTTCTTCATGTTTCCATGTGCTAGTCTTTTTATAATACTTTGAGATACTGCGAATGTCATTTTTATCAAAAAATAATGTTGATGGGGCTCCATCTGGAGTAATATAGTATTGAATATTCTGCCCTGCAAAGCGTTTAAGATAAACATTCTTCACGAAATTAAGCACCTTCGTTTTCTCCGCTATTTCTTTCAAAAAAAGGTTTGTTATTTTAGATATTGACAAGCTGTCAAATTTACTCAAAAAACTCTTCTGTTCTTCAGTGACATTTTTATTTCTTACTAAAGGATCATTTTCGTATCCGTCTGCTTGATACAATCTTCTTGCTGTGGGATAGTCCAACTTATTCACAAACCCAATAACAAGTCGTTGTACAATTTTTTCCGTATCGTATTCTATACAATATCCATCATTATTCGCATAATAACCCCACATGAGAGTATCCGCGTGGTTGGGAGTCAAGCATAAAATACCGACACGCTCCAACTGCCGCTTATATACTTCGTATTTGTATGTATCATTTTTCAATAAACTCTTGGCTCGCACAGATGCCTCTGCTTTTGTAAATCCCAACTCTATCAATTTTTTCAACAACCATCCTTCACCCTTTTCTCTCTCTCGTTGACTTGCATTATTATACACATCACGTTGGCAATCACATGGGTCATTGAAATCAAACGGGGTTGCTAAATATATTTCTCCCGAAAACCGCTTTGCATTAAGTCTATCATCATAGCGATAATATTTAAATAACCTTGTGGGTAAATGTAGTAAATCGTATTTTTCCATAATACTAGTAGTTTGTAATAAATTCTTACTTAACGAAAAAACATGTTAATTATTTTCTTCGATCTTTATCAAAGGTTCAAACCAATTCCACATTTCCTCAAATGTATGAATATCATTTTGCGGGATAGGTGCCGATCCTGCCGCTGTGAAGAAATATCGTGCTTGTTCAAGCATAGATTGCAAGAATTGACCTTGGCGAGGACTGCGCTTATGCGCGTGCGTTTTAACGAGATAATCCCAAAATCCCCATATATCGGACACACGAATCTTCTCATGTTTTATGAGATATGACCTTGGTGCGTCTGGTACAAACAGTGGGAAACCATAGTCAAATGAATATTTTTTAGATTCTCGCGGCATAACTATTTAATCAATCTTGAATTTCTGTTCTTGATTCTTCATTAGTATCAATTGTATATGGCACATCCTTAAAAAGGTCATCTACAATATTTCTTAATGACTCTTTTCTATTGGTTATGGCATTATATATCGTATAAACTAAATAGATTATGGCCGCAATGAATGAAATCACAAAGATTGCCATAATCGTATCCGCAGTCATGCCTAAAAATGGTTTAAATTCACATGAGAATAGTGCTGCCCCTACAGACACCACTAAACCTAATGCCGTCTTCCAATTACTATCCTTTTGCAGTTTCTTTATGTGTGGATCTAACTTAACATAAAGTTTATCCCAAGTGACACTAACCACGATACTCCTGGAACGATCGTAATTTTTCACTTTAACGGAATTATTTTTTGCGAGAGCCATAATCAGATCAATTGTTTATAGAATTCAACATGAAGCTTTCGCAATCCTTCATCGCCAACTTTAGATAATACATATACAAAGAATAAATAATAGTTCTTCATATATGTACCTGCTTGTATAAATTTAATTGGAGACACATCTTTGTCTGCTGCTGCATTACATATAAGAACATCAGCATGAAAGTCATCTTCAATATTCAATTGAGTATAACTATTAATTTCAGTGTTGTCAGAACACAATTTAAATGTAAAGGTCATGTCTCCTTCTTCTACGTCAGGAATCTGAACTACCAATGGTTTAGTTTCTGATATTTCTTCAGTAAAGGAAAGTAACTCTTGCTTGTTCCCAATTTCGGTTATCATAGAAACTTAATTGATATTTATTAGTTCATATTTGCCATTAAGAGATAGTACTGTGGTTGTTACTACTTCCTCAAAATATTTTTTTACCATATCGGCTAATCCATCCGGCACTTTAATTACATATACTTGTTTATCAACCTTGACTTTAACATACTCTTTTGTTGCATCCGCAGCTGTTAGCACTCCTGTTAAACTAAGTCTTTGCGGAACTTCTAGTTGCTTTTGTTCCTCCTCCATATTTAAAGCTACAACATTTTCTATTAGTGTACCGTAATCTGTCTGAGATCTTTTTAAAGGAATTTCTTGTACAACTCCATCTTGTTTATAAGTAATACCTACTTGTCTAACATCTTTGCCATCGGGAGCTAGGTCTTTAGCATATGACATAAAATTAAGAAGATATTGGTTGTTAGGTATTTTCTTTCGTAATTCTTCTACGTTTTCTGTATCTAATAATTTTAGGTTCTGCACTAATTGCTCAACCAAAGCGGAAGATTCACTTGCAAAATTCTCAAAATTTAGCTGAGCATCTTTGCGACCAAATTTGATTGTCATAGCAAAACTTGCCGCCCGTGGAACAGAATAATAGGATTGGCTTAAACTCAGTATTTCTTCAGAAATTTTTCCTTGCTTTCGAAAAGGTCTTCCCTTTGCCATTTCTAAAGTTCTGACAGTTAATTGCTTTATTGCAAGAATGCGATTATTGACATCAACATCACGCGCCATCCCATAAGCAACACCATCACCAGCTATGCTGATTTGAATCTCATCCTCAGAAAGGGTTATCCCATTAAGTTTGAGATGTCTATGGAAGTTTACATCTTCATAAAGGTTACGCAACTCCTCTGCAATCTCGTCTGGTATATCATTAGCCAATGCTATTCCTATGAGTTTTTCGCAATCCCTAGTTAAACCTGCGTCTAAAGCTAGATATGCTGCGCTTTTCAGTAATATCGCAGGGGTCGGTTGCTCTGCACCGGAAGACAACGCTAACATAGCAGCATCACGTTCCTTTTCGAAAGCATCTACGTAAAGCTTAATAGCTTCTTTTTTATTACCTTCTCTTTTTAGACGATCTGCCTCTTCAGCTATATTCATAGCCAACCTATGTAATTTTATTATTTCCATAAAACTCTCATTTAAGGATAAAACATGCTGTTGGTTGAGAAAATTCTACGACCGAAACATATGCTGGAATCTTAAGATTATCAGATTGGCTCGTTTGTCGCAGCTTATATCTAACACGTTGTTGGACTCCTTGTGGATTGCAAAAAATGCCAGATATTTCTAATCTCGCAGAATGCACGAAAGGAAGAGTCGCATTTTTATCCCCTAACCAATAATCAAAACCAGTCTTCTTTCTCGAACGTTCAATAATTGTATAAGGAGTAATTGACAATGCTATTAATATTGATATGCACACTGCGCCTAATTCAGTCGCAACTTCTTGATCGGCATAAGCCCTATCAAGAGTATTGGTAAATAACGTATCCCATTCAAGGACTTGATTGTAATTCTGAACACCACTGATTGGCATTGACACGCCAGAATTATGTTGTTGGCGACAAAGGCAAACAACAGCAGCTTCCAACATATTCAAAGCTGTTCCTTCTGATAGTCCTGGGATATTCTCAATATTCTTAATTTCGTTTAAGTTCATAATAATTGTTTATGGTATAAGACTTTTATGATACAAGTTCATAGCAATCACCCTTCGCTCTTTCTTCGTAGTTCCTTCGAAGTTCCTTCGTGTTTTCGCGTTCGCCAACAGCTGGTCAAGGGTATCTCTTCTCTGTCCCCTGCAATACGGCTTCTCTTCTCATTTGCCGTTGCAAGACGCTCTGCACATACCTATCCAAACGGAGATAGGATTGCTCAAACATACTCAGCACTTGCTCCGTCGCTGTCCCTGTGTTACAGAGACGGAATACCTTGCACCTGAGGGAATATAACTGGACGAAAACCCATCGACAATA
>CAKZZM010000052.1 GCA_937885465.1 uncultured Bacteroidales bacterium | reverse complement strand
GAGAAACCAACAGGATTATTTTCTGAGGTGTCCGATCAGTGGCTTGAGTGGCTGAAGAGGGAGGCAGAGAAATGAAAGATATAGTATATCATATAGAATTTGATATTCATGTGAAACTTTCCAACGACGATTCAGTTAGTGTAAAAGAGATCGAATGCCTAATGGACAGAATACAGAAAGTTGTGGAATCTGATCCGAGAATGGAATTGCTCGTGACGAAACCGCTTGGAGGATACGAGCATAGGAAAATTAAGTGGCCGAAGGGAGATGAAAATGAATGACAATAGTACGCAGTAAAACCGTCACTTTACCGCAGACGGATGACGGGCGTTTTTTAGCACAGAAGTACAAAGAAGACATGGAAAGCGAAGGGTTGTACGTAAAAGTCGAACACACGACTATATCCATAACTGTAACTGGATTTTCCACAGTAGATATTCCTGATGATTATGTGCAAAGGTTAAAGGAGGCAGAATGAGCGAGTTATCAGAAAAGGTTGCAACAAGTATAGAACGTTTAAAAGCGTTTGAGCCAGAAGAAGGATATTATCTTTCCTTTTCTGGCGGTAAAGATTCCGTGGTGTGCAAGGCACTACTCGATATGTCTGGTTGCAAATACGATGCAACCTACCGTGTAACTTCTGTAGACCCGCCTGAGTTAGTACGGTTCATCAAAGACCAGCATCCTGACGTTAAGCGTGAAGTGCCAAGGTATCCAGAAGACTACAAGAATGAAAAACTTGCTGGTAAACCAATCAATATGTGGAATCTGATGCCAGAAAAGCTAATGCCTCCAACTCGCCGTGCCAGATATTGTTGCGAATGGCTTAAAGAAAGCGGCGGTGATGGGAGGAAAATAGTAACTGGCGTTAGATGGGCAGAATCAGCGAAGCGAAAGCAGAATCAAGGGATTGCAACATTTTTCCCAACAGCAAATAGAGGAATGTTGAAAATTATTGGAGATGATTCAAATTTTTTGCTTACCAAATCGGGGGGGGTGGTGCTAACCAACGATAATGCGGACTCCCGCCGCATGGTTGAACAATGTTATCGCCGAAGCAAAGTCACGATTAATCCAATCATTGATTGGGAAGACAAGGATGTTTGGAATTTTATAAAAGGTGAAAGCATCCCTTACTGTACTCTTTACGATGAAGGGTTTCAACGCCTCGGATGTATCGGATGCCCGCTTGCCAGAAGAAGTAGCAGAGAACGTGAACTCGCTCGATGGCCGGAATACAAGAATGCATATTTACTCTCATTCCAGAAAATAATACAGGCGCGTATTGATAAAGGCAAACCATGTTTTTGGAATACACCGATAGATGTCTACAATTGGTGGATGGAAAACAGAGTTATGATTGGGCAGTATAACCTATTTGAAGATTACGAAGAAGATGAGGTGATTTAAAGAAATGAAAACAAAAGACGAAGTGATTGACGGCTTCATGGAGCGGCATTGCGCTATGTCCAGCAAGAAGGGATACAATACGATTAGGTCACAGCTTGGTGGAATTTGGCGGAATGGATATGAAACAGGCTTGGAAGATGGTCGCAATGTAATTTCCAATAAACCTGTGCTTGATGAACTGTTTGAGATAGCTGCCGACAAGAAGAAAGAAATCGAAGACGAAGCCTATCAGCGAGGTCTTGCAGATGCATGGGAAGCGGCATGGAAGATCGTTTCTACAGGTGGATTGGACTACAGAGAACTTATAGAGATTTTCGGCACGGATGATATGATCATTGAGGAATTCACTGTACAGGAAGCCATCAGGAGAATCAAGGCATACGAAGAGAAGGAAGCCAAGAAGGAAAAGCTCAAGGTTGGAGACGAAGTTCGTGGCTTTAATGGCGAGACGTATGTTATTTATGACATAAAAGGAGATTCCGCAAGAGCAACTAACTTCACAATCTGCTCAAACTGCTTCAATGTGAACGATACTGGATATAAGACAGGTCGGCACTTCCCGCAGGTGGAACAACTGCTGAAAGAGATGAGAGAGAACACATGAGGAAACATGAAAGAATCTATATGCTATAAATGCTTGCACTGTATCCGAGATTTCGGGAAAGTCACAGCAGACCCGTACTTTGACGAACCGCCTTGTACTTACTGTAACGAGGACATGGAAAACTTTCTGACGCTGGAAGGATGCTATCAATACGAAAACAGGGAGGACAGAATATGAACATCTACATCATCATGGTTGCTTTGCCGATTGCTTGCTATGCCATCGGTGTAATCTGTGGAAGGAGGAGTATGAAATGACGGGACATAACGAAACAAGGCTCTTGAACTTTCTTGCCCGCGCTATCGTCGCTTTGGAGCGTATCGCAAATGCGCTGGATAAACCGTCTCCTGATGTAAACCACGCTATTGACGATGACATCCAGCACGTCTCCTATGATGAGGAACAGTGCGGCAGAAATAAATGATCATCAAACTATCCGATTATACAGTTATCTTTATCTGAAAGAAGGTGATACAACATGGCACGTGGGAAAGGCGCAGGGGCTGGCAGACCTCGCGCATGGGATAAGAAATATCCAAAGCTGACAGACCAAGTGGCGATTGACGCTGAGTGGCAAGAGATCGCCGATGCAGAGGACGAGCGGAAAGCACTTGCCCCTGGTGTCCCTGTAGACAAGATTTCGACAATCATTGATGATGCGGACGGTGTTAACACCAAGTTTGCCGCCATTATCCTTGCCACCCGTGAGATTGCCAAGAACGCAGACAGAAGCAACATCGAAACCCTGTACGATTGCTTGGAGCAGTACCTACGCTTCTGTATCGAACACAACGTCCGCATTACGAACGCCGGGGCATACTCTGCGTGTGGAATTGACAGGCAAACTGTCTATCATTGGGCGACAGGTTCATGGCGAGGCGATGACCCACGGTACAAGCAGTTCGCTATCTTTATCCGCACCGTTTGTGACGAGTACCGGGAAATGCTTATGGCAGAAGGCAAGATTCACCCCGTCATCGGTATCTGGTGGCAGAAGAACTACGACGGCTTCCGTGACAACCCTATGGACGTTGTTGATACAGGCGATGACGATGCAAAGCTAACATCCGCCGAGATTGCCGCCAAGTATGCGGATCTGGAAGATTGACCGCCCGTTATCTTTATCTTATGATATTTTTGCAAACCGCAAAGGAATGTGCTATAATGTTCCATGATCGCAGAACGATTCCAATAGGGAAGGGGTGAAACACTAATGGCGACAGTCGGGCAGACCTACCGCAAGAAGAAACCGAGCGGAATGAGCAGGGAAGCGAAGGATAAGCATAATGCCTACCAGCGCAAGTGGAACAAAGACCACCCCAAGCAGAAGCGCGAGATCAACAAGCGGTATTGGGAGAAGAAGGCAAGATAGCCGGGACTCCCTATCATCTTTATCTTTATCTAATATGCGCGTTATGAGCCATCAAAACACATATCCTTCCTGTGTTCCTCTCCATTATATTCTCCCCTCATACGCGCACCAAGACAGCAGAACTTGTCCTCCTCTGCTGTCTTTTTTTTGCGCCATCGTGCTGTTAACAAGCGTGAGAATCCGTTTTCATCGGCAAAAACACGCAAAGAAACCGAGATTTTTGCATAAATTCTGCAAATATAGCTGTTTCATTCGCAATTTCCGCCAAATTTGCGGTGAAGTGAGCAATGCCGGGCATATCAGGAGCTTGGAAATCTTCATTTTTCCACGATAAATCACAATATACGCATTTTTCGGCTTTTTTTCGCCAAAAATTCGCTTTTTTCCTCTTCTTCCCTACCGAAAACCGCCAAAAAAGGCGTCTGCCCTCCCCTCCCCCACCGCCGCCGCCCGGAGCATACGCCCAAAGCTGTAATTTGGTTTACAAAAATGGCTGTCGTTCTCCGCCCTGGTGCCGTCCCTCTACCCCGTCGAGCCTTGCCACGCAAAACGGCTTTATTTGCGCTTGTGTGGCGTTTTGACGTTCCGCCCCTCCACCGATACCACCAAAGCGAAAAATGCGCTCACAACGCAAGCAAGGCGGCATATTTGGCAATTGCGCCGCCGTCCACCTTTTCACGGGCATGAGACGCGCCACCCCTCAGCCCCGTTATGCCCTTCAGAATGGCGCAAGACGCGCCCGGCATCGTCTCACCGTGTTGTATTACGTCCGCGCCACTGCCGCGCCCCTGGTGGCGTTTCAAGGCGCAAAAAAGACGGGGTGTTTTACCCCGTCAAACTGTTGGCTACTTGCTATTACTGATCAGTAAATTATATCCAGCTCCTCATAATACACGCCGACAGGCCTGCCGTCATCCGTTAATACTTCCCCGTCGCTGTCGATTTGCCATTGCAATAAATCGAGTATTTCGTCAATTGATACACTATGGTTTGCAATAATGTCACTGCTGACCGCTTCTCCGGTTGTCTTGTTGATTAACTTCATTTTGGTTTTCCTCCATTGTCAAAGATAGATAATTATAACACATTGTTCTGTATGGTGTCTATTGTTTTCTGCTTCCCGCGTCTGGTTTGCTCAAGTTGCGCCGCTATGCTTAACCGCTTCCGTTGTGCCGTATACAGGAGACGCGCCGCCCGGTCTTCTGTCTTTTTTGGTATCACTTGCCCGTATTGGTTTAGATCCCGTATATGGTAAAGATTTTCTCTTGCTTCTTCTTCTTCCACTGCCGCCGCCTGGAGCATGGACAGCAGGGTTATTTCTCGGTCGCGGTAATAGGTGTATGTCTGCGCCGCCCGCCCCTGCTGCTGTTGTTGTGCCTCTACTGCTGCCCGCGCCCGGTCTCGGTCTGGTGGATGACAAGAGACGATCCACCCCGCCCCCCGTCCGCGCTTGCGCTCCTGGTACAAATAGCAGAGGAAACATAGCAGGGTGGCGGCAAATATAGCCGCCCTCATGCCGTCGCCTCTTGTGGCGGGCAAATAGCGAAATCTCCTTGCCATCCCGTACTGATATAGCCGCCCGTGATGTCGTCATCTGCTGGAATGTACACCCCGGCTCCGTCTTCCCGTGTTGACCAAATCAAAAACCCCGGTCTGCCGTATTCGCCGCCCCCAAAGCGATAACAAAAGGACGGTTTAACGCCCTCTTGCTGTTGCCGTTTTGCATTCTGCCGCGCGTCCTCAGCCGTGATTCGCTTTACGCCGTCGCGCGTGTGGATGATGTAAGCTCGATCATTCTTCATGTTGTCGCCTCCCGTTAATCTTCCCACCAGCAAAACCAGCCCGCAGGAATAGAGTTAAAATTCAAATCATAATAGTATGATACAATATGATTCCATTCATCAGGGCGGCAATCGGGCAGTCTTTTCATCGTTTCATATGTATCAATACATTTTCTCTGCTCTGTCTCCGGCAATTGCGAAAACATTGATTGCGTATTAAGCATTTTTTCACCCCCTAACAGATCCCATTTTCACGGAATTCACAAAGCAGACCGAATCTTTTTCCATGCTCATAAAGCCAATTTGAAATAATTGCATAATCGCTCCAATACATCCCGCCCTGGTCTCCAATTTGAAAGCCAATAGCTATTTCCCGGACGCTGTTTTTCTTCTCAGCGTATGTTTGTCCCTTAACATGGAAATCGACAAAAGCTGTTGTGCCTGATTCCGGGTTGAATACGTCCTTGTGATACTCTTCCCACGAAAAATATAATTTGCTTGTCTCGCGCCCGTGGCAGTCTCTAATTGTTGCCATAAACATTTATTTTACCTCCCTTTAATCAAAATCTGGAAATGTAACCGCAGAAATGTTTACCCACAAATCAACAAACTGCATAACATTTGACCGCCCTGTGTCTCTGTCGTCAAAGTATGTTTTTCCGGTTATTACGTAACCAACTTGACGCGCGCCGCCGTCTTCCGTATCAATATACATCGGGTCTGCATTTTTCAAGGCGTTGTTGCTGATTGTCATCCAGTAGCGTTCTTCGACAAATTCTCGCCAAAGTGTCAACGCCTCTTTCACCGTTTCCGCCTGGATTGTAACAGGACGGATATAATCGCCATCAATCCACCATTTACGGCTGTTATACTCTTTCATAGTTGTTGTCGTCTCAAATCTGTAATTCATGCTTTTTATCCTCCTTTCTATTTTCCCTTTTCAAGGGCTTATTCATGCCCACAAGCGGGAACTTGTGAGCATGGTATAAACTCTTAAAACTTGCCTGTCATGCAAGGGACATCTGTAAGCACATAGTCCCATGATGTCCCCCAATGAGTTACGCCCCAAACGTACAGATTCAACTCCTCATTGTAGTAAACAATTTCGTTTATCTCTTCCAGAATTTCCGCCCCGCTATGGCTTACAATGAAATATTGGTAAACTTCCGGTTGGCTCTGCTCCGCGTCCTCATATTCTTCTAACTGCTCCTCAAGTTTCGCTTTCTCCTCTTCCAGCGCGGAATATTTCGGGCTGTCTTCCTTGTCATCGTCGATCAAGTCATTCATCTGGTCGTCGATCTCTTCCAGCCGTTCCTCGATTGCCTCTTTCTCCTCCGTATAGTCCACAAGACCGCTTTCCTGCTCCCAATAGCCTGTCTCCCACGTTTTCTCCATGAGATAACCAGCATCCACACAGTCGAAACCTTTGGCAAGAGTGCCATAATCCAGCCGCTTGTGCTGCAATCCGTATTCGCTTATTTTGTTCCCGCAAAAGTATTCACCGTAAAGTTCCATTGTTGTGATCTCCTTTTCAAATATAGATTTTTTGTTCTTTCGCCGGGGTCTGATCCCCCGTCATAACCACCAGCTTGTTTTTCTGGTGGCTATAGCCGGGAATCACGCCTTGACAATCTCGACCGCGCTGGTCTCATATTCGAGCCAACTACCGTCAACAAGAAGCAATTCCACCGCCCCGCTATGGTAGTACGTGCTGCGGACGTCCTGCACCTTTTCCGCCTTGCCTGTCGCCTTGTCTATCACAAGGTAGGTTTTCAGTGTTGGCGCAATGGCTTTCTTCATGTGTTGCCGCCCCCCTCCAATAACTTGTTGTAACCGTGGAAGATCATAGGAGCTTGACTTTCTGTTATATGGCTTTTCAGAAAACCAATAGCGGACGTTTGAAAAATGTCCTCTATTAACCATGTAAGTTCTACTTTGTTCGCCTTGATTGCGCTCGAACCATATTGTTGATAATGAAAGATTGGCTTAAAATCGTCCTTTACAAGTACGGTGCGAAAGTGTGGATACCTGTACGGCTTGTTTTCGTAATAATCCCAATAACATATATATCCGTACTTTTCACCCGCCTTGAGATTTTGGTAAATCTCATTTAATGCTTGTTTCTCTGTCATGCTGTCGCCTCCTTTATGTGTTGACCGTATTTTATACTATTTAACAGTAGATTGCAATTGACAAAACAAACGAAATATACTATTAAACAGTAGACATAATACAGCTCTTTTTGTGCATTTTGTCTACTTGCAAACAGTATATTTAACGTGTTATACTTTTTTATCCATATATAGCAAGGAGTAAAGAGCAAAAATGTCAATAACTGAAGCGCAAAAACGAGCTACCAGAAAATGGGATGCGGAAAACATGACGAATATTTGTATCCGTGTCCGCAAAGAATACGCTAAACAAGTTCATGAAATCTGCCACGCCAACAACACAACAGCAAGCGCAATAATGAAAGAAGCAATTGAAAGATTTATACAAGAGCATTCCACCCAATAGCCAACAAAGAGAGACAAGCTTTTCCAGCTTGCCTCTTTCTTTTTGCCCTCTCCTGCGCCTTGGATACGCCCCAGCGCGGTTTTCTACCTATACAAATAGGAATATACCCTCTTACCCCTCCGCCCCGCCTTGCGCCCTCCTGCCGCCATTGTACGCGCATAGGAGACGCCGCCCCGACAGATCCACCCTCCGCCCCTCCACCCTCCACTCCTTGCGCCCCTTGTGCCGCCGTCTTTTTCCGCATACAAAGGAGGAGTTTCCCGCACCCCGTCCCCGGCATCCCGCCCCCTGGACGGCACCCAGCCCACAACGCACCGCCCCGCTTCCTGGACACCTCCAACACCTTGACCACCGCCCGCACCCCGTCCGCGCCCCTTGCCCTGGACACCATGCAGCCGCCACACCCACGCCGCCCCGCACAGCACCATCATATGAGCATACAAGAAGAAGTTCCGTAACACCTGGACACCGTAACACCGTAACACCATCCACACCGCCAACACCATCCACACCAGCACACCATCATATAATCACACCATCACACCACCGCACCAGCACACCACGCAATTATCACAATTCTTGATAACTCAACACCATATTATCATGAAATCTTATAGGTCTTGTTGATCATTCCACCGTATCATTGTATCATTGTATACATTAGATTTTGTCATAGATTGCAAAATGTAACTATTTCACGCTCTACTGCCACCGAATTTTTAATTCCGTCAGTGGCGGACAGGTGTATTCCGTGGGCGGACAGAAGGAGAGACTACAATTGTAAATCGCGCATAATATTTATTATGCGCTGTTTTCTGGTGGCATAACAAACAGATCAGCGCATTATGTCAACGATTGTATAGGGTGGGACAGTTCCAGGGCATTATGTCGCTATTGAAAACTGTATTATGTGAACTACTTTGTTCACAGTTGGTACACCCGGCCGGGCGTCCGGGGATATGGCGATGGCGGCTGGGCGGTAGTTAGTCCCCCAAACTCCTCCACAGACAAAAAGGGGGTAGATTGAGACAGTCGAACACCGTGGTGTGTGGATGGTATATTAGTATCGGTGTGATGGTGTGGTGGGGGTGTGGTGTTGTGTCGGTGTGGTTGAGTGCGGTGGGTACGGTGTGCGCGGTTGGGCGATGGTGCGTCAGGAGCGATGATTCAATGCGATCAGAGAGGGGTAAAAGCGACGAAACGGCAACAGTGTGATAATTATGAAACAGATTGTAACCGCCTGTCCCGTCTTGTCCCGTCATTGTCCCATGTCTTGTCCCACGGAAAAAGTACATAAAAACGCCAATTTTAATATAATATATATATCATACGCTTTTTAAAAGTTCTATATTTATATGTATGGGACAGTGGGACAAAGGTTTTAATATACATATAGAGATTTTTTTACATTAAGTGTAAAAAAACTGTATATATTAATAGAAAACCTTGTCCCATTGTCCCATTGTCCCACAACTATAGTTTATTTGTTACATTTTGCGCCAATTTTTGACGTTCAGAGTGTATTGCCGTATAATAAAGGGCGAAAACTACGATGTAGCGGAAGAAAAACTTGTGTTGGTGACGAATTTAAATCAGATGGTCGGCGAGGTGCTACGGACAAATAGACTATCCAGAGAGCAGTTTGCGGACATTGTTGGCGTAAGTCAGAGCAGCTTATCAAGAACGCTGCATAATGATGTGCTGACAAGGAATTTAATTGCAGGGTTGGATGCTATCGGCTATGATATTGAAGTCCGTTGTGTGCGGAAAGATAAGGAAGCGTGGGAATGAGTGAGCGCGACGAACGGCTTGTGGAGAAGTTGATCAGGCTGGAAGACGTGGGGGCGTGGAAGGACGCATACACGCTTTGTACGCAGATGATCGAGGAGGGCGCGGCAGAGGTGATGGATATAAACGGAACTCTGCTGGCAGAAACGAAAAATCTCGAAAATGTAAAAAAGGCTCTTGCGTATGGGCGGGAGTTGCGAAAGAAGGCGGTCAAGTCGTTGACGGCTGGGGATGTGCGGGCGGAGGAATTGTATTGGAAGTTGCTCCTGATGGCTGCGCCGTATGACTTTGATTCTTTCTGTAGATACATCGAGAAGGAACGCGATCCGAAGAAGAAGTTCTACGAGCCGAGGCGGAGGCAGTTGTACCAGCTTGCGTTGGCGTTGCAGCAGTTGGAGGACAACGAAATTGATCTTCTTGCGATCTCATGTCCGCCTGGGATTGGAAAGACGGCTCTTGCAATCTTCTATGTATGCTGGACGAGTGGGTTGCACCCAGAGTTGCAGACGTTATGTGCAAGCCATAACAACAACTTCCTGCGCGGGATGTACGACGAGTGCTTGAGGATAATCAACCCTGACGGGGAGTATCTATGGAGTGACGTATTTCCGGGCGTAAGGGTGGTCGGGACGAATGCGAAGGATATGCGGCTCGACCTTGGGCGCAGGAAGAGGTTTCAGACGATAGAACTCACGTCCTTGGGATCTGGAAATGCGGGCAAGGTGAGGGCAACGAACTTGCTTTACTGCGACGACTTGTGCGAGGGCATAGAGCAGGCGATGTCGGCTGACCAGATGAACAAGCTTTGGTCAAAGTACACGGTTGACTTGCGGCAGAGGAAGCAGGGGAACCGGGTCAAGGAACTGCACATACAGACACGTTGGAGCATCCTTGACGTGGTGGGGCGGCTTCAAGAAGCATACGGAGATGATGAGAGGGCGAAGTTTATCAACTTGCCAGCCTTGGACGAGAACGGGCAAAGCAACTTTGACTATCCGTATGGTCTTGGATTCACAACGCAGATGTACCGTGACTTGGAAATGACGTTCGATGATGCATCGTGGCGGGCATTGTACATGGGAGAGCCGATTGAGAGAGAAGGACAGTTGTACGCGCCCGAAGAACTCCGTAGGTATTACGGTCTGCCTGACAGAGAACCAGATACTATTTTGGCTGTGTGCGACACGAAGGAGCAGGGCAGTGACTATTGCGCTATGCCGATAGCGTACAAGTACGGCGAAGACTATTACATTGACCGCTGGATCTGTGATAATGGGAAGCCGAACGAGATAGAGGAGCGGATCGTCAACCTTCTGTTCGAGTTGGACGTGCAGATGGTACGATTTGAAAGCAACCGTGGCGGCACACTGTTTGCGGACAACGTGCAGAAGGGGCTGATCAGTAAGGGTAGCCACTGCCATGTCACGACTAAGTGGAATCAGACGAACAAGGAGACACGTATCCTGGTGGCGTCATCGTGGGTCAAGACACACTGCTTGTTCAAGGCGGAGACGGAGTACAACGGCAAGGGCGAGAACAAGACGGTTGATAAGGAGTATCGGACGGCGATGAACTTCCTGACTGGATACACAATGTCCGGGAAGAACAAAAACGACGACGTGCCTGACGCTCTCGCAGACCTTGAAAACTTTGCAAAAACCTTTGGTGGCAGCGTTGTTAAGGTGCGGAAGCGTACATTTTGACTTAGGTTTTCTTTTTTTACCAAAGTTTATAAAGAATTTTTATAACATTATAAAAGTTACTTATAAAAACTATTTCATTGGCGATTTTTTTGTGGTACAATAATAACAGGATTGATATTGTCAGAAAAAATAGTCCATTTTTTCTTCCTTTCCTGTCTGCTTCCTGGGGCATGGGGAAGCGCACGAATGTTTTGCAACATTCTGGGGTATCCGCAGAGGCGTTTAAGCTTTTCCGTCTCTCCCCCTCCTTAACCTTTTCTTAGGTTGTGTCACGGACAATGCGTATGCGGGTATACGTTGACTCTGAAACTAATTGTCGCGGGTGGAAATCCCGCAATTCTTTTAGAGGGGTTCATTCCGATGCTTGATATACGCGACTATCCCGGTGCGCTTGAGGCACTGAATATGGTTTTGAACAGTGGAAAAGAAGCTGTGGTCAAAATCGAAAGTGATGATTTAATTGGTGTCGCGGAACACACGCGCTGTTGGTGGGGACAATTTGAGAAGGGCGCACAGGAGCGCAAGAAGAGTAAACCCGTCATGAGGTGATGCTATGGCTGAAATCGTAACAGGCACTCCCGAATTTGAAATGTTTGGCAGGGACAAAATCTTCACGGCGGTAGAGACAATCACGCGCGACAATGTGATTGAAGAAATCAATCGTGCGCTTGCCTTCCACATGAAGAATGTGGCTGAAATGGACTATCTCTATTGGTACAGGCGTGGTATGCAACCGATCCTGGAACGCACAAAAGAAATTCGCCCGGAAATCAACAACAAGATTTGCGTGAACAATGCGGACATGGTGGTCACGTTCAAAAACGGATATTTCCTCACGTCCCCTGTCAGCTATATCAGTCGCAAGAAGGACGAAAAGACCGCCGAAGAAGTCAAGAAATTAAACGAGTTTTTGTATACTTCTGGTAAGCCAGAAGCGGACAACGCGGCTGTTGATTGGTTTCATACCGTTGGTGTCGGTGTTCTCTTCTGCGATCCTGTAAAGGACGATGAAGAAGCGAAAGTGCGTCCGATGGCGGTATATGCGCTTGATCCGCGCTCGGCATTCGTTGTCTATTCTCTTCGCCCAGGTAACAGACCTGTGTACGGAGTCAACATTGTTGTAAGCGAGAAAGACATTTTTATTGATGTCATCACAGAAGAAGCGGTATTTAAGTTACGTGGCACTGTGACGCCAGCGAAGACAACGATTGAGCCAGATCCGCTTACGGCGGCATATTCCATTGTTTCGGTAGAGCCAAATATTATTGGGCGTGTTCCGATTATTGAATATATCTACAAGTCCACGCGCATGAGTGCGTTTGAATCTGCATTGTCGGTTATGGACGCCATCAATACGGCAGAGTCAAACCGCTTGGATGCCGTAGAGCAAACCGTACAGAATCTTATGGTTATGTACAATTGTGAGCTTCCAGACGGCGAGACGGCAAACACAATCCGCGAAAGTGGCTTAATTGTCCTCACATCCACCACTGACAACAAAGCGGACGTGAAGTTGATGAGTGAGTCTCTTGACCAGCAACAGACGCAGACAACGATTGACGACCTGTATGAGCAGATGTTGGAAAAGTGCGGTGTCCCGTCATCCGTCCGAGACGGTGGAAGTACGTCTGATAACGTTGGCGCGGTATATCTGAGGAGCGGATGGGCGACGGCAGACACGGACGCTCGGAACACGGAGGATTTGTACAGGGCATCGAACCGTTTGTTTGATGATGTGTTCCTTAGAGTTCTCAAACGGCGTGGATTGATTAGCGCAGACTTGAATATATCTGACTTTGACGTAACGTTTATTCGCAACAGTCTGAACAACCTCCTGGTCAAGACTCAGGCGGCATTGAACATGAAGCAACTTGGCTTCTCGCCAGAGTTGGCGTTTGCACGGAGCGGATTGTCGAATGACCCAATCAGTGACGTGGAAACGTCCCAGAAGTATATAGACATGATGTGGGTGTCCCCGAACGTGTCCGTTATAGACGAGAACAAAGCGGAGAATTTAAACGTGAACGGTGGAGGGACGAGCGATGGCAACGGTGAAAACAGCAGTAGCCAATCTGACGTTAATGCCGTTTGATGAGATAAACGAACTCCGTCAATCACTTGTATACGGGCAGTACACTGACGCTGACGGGAAACGGCGGTATGTTCCGGCATACGCTGACATGGAGGACGAATTTGAGGATATTCTGATTATGTCCTATATCCTTGGCAACAAGGCAGCGGGTGAGATGCTTGGTATAGAACCCGAAATGAGCGTTGAGGCGATGGAAAAGGCGATCAACAAGAAGGTTGCCGGGAAAACATGGCGAGAACGCTTGAGGGAACAGTTGGATCACGGCGGCACTGTGGAGGATTTGATGAGAATCGCCGAAACAGAAAGCCATCGTGATACCAATGAGGCGATCTATGATGTCGCTAAAAGTAGCGGACTTCCGAATATCTACAAGACATGGGAGACGATGGAGGATAACCGAGTGCGGGAAGCGCATGAGGAAATCCAAGGACAGACAGTTCCGTTTGATGACGTGTTTGTCACGTGGGACGGGCATGAAGCGAGATTTCCCGGAGACTTTGATACGGCAGAACTAAATGTGAATTGCAGATGTTTCATTTCAGTAAGTACGGCGGAAGCCACTTAATATACGTCAGGGAAGACGAAAATCGCATACATAGTCACTGAAGACTTTAAAAGGCAAAGGAGAAAGAGCAATGAAGGTTGATGTAAGCAAGATCGAAGGTTATGAAACCATGTCCGTTGAGGACAAGCTGAAAGCATTGGAAGGTTTTGAGTTTGAAGACCCGAAACCAATCACTGAAGACGGAGAGGTTAAAAAACTCCGCGAAGCACTTTCTAAGTCGAACAGCGAGGCTGCATCCTGGAAGCGTCAGCTACATGAAAAGATGTCTGATGATGAGAGGAAGGAAGCCGAGCGCAAGGAACAGGCTCAGAAAGTCGAGGAGGAGTTAGCAACACTCCGCAAAGACAAGACTATCGCGACGCTTGAAAAGGCATACCTCGCGGCTGGTTATCCCGCTGAACTTGCGGCGGCATCAGCCAAGGCACAGGCGGATGGTGATACCGATACTGTGTTGAAGAATCAGATGCAATATCTGTCTGATACCAAGAAATCACTTGAATCTGCGGCATTAAATAAACAACCCCCATTGTCCGTAGGGAATCCTCCCGCTGGCAAGCCGCAGACAGAAGAGGACAAAATCGCGGAAACTGCGATGAAATATGCGGGGTTGTAATACTATGAATAGGAGATAGCATTATGGCAAATTCTATTACGCTTGCTGAACGGTTTCTTCCGATTCTGGACGGAATCTACAAGAAATCTTCCCTGACTTCTCGTCTTGACGCTCTCGATGAGAGAGTACGCTTTATTGGCGCAAACAAAATCGAAGTATTCACTACTCAGATGGACGGCTTCGGCGACTATTCTCGTGCAAGCGGTTTTCCGACTGGCAGTGTAGTGTCCGGGTGGGAACCGTATCAGTTGTCTCAGGATCGTGGTATTTCCCTCTATGTTGACGCTATGGACAATGAGGAAACCATGGGAATGGCTTTCGGTACGCTTCAGGGCGAGTTTATCCGCACAAAGGAAGTTCCCGAAGTCGATGCATACCGTTTTGCAAAGCTTGCTGGCACCGCGAATATCAACGTTGCCACTCCTGCTGACATTACGGTAGGCACTACTGACTGCCCGGCTCTGATTGATGTTGCCGAAATGGTACTCGGTGATGATGAAGTTCCCGAAGAGGGACGGCTTCTGTATGTTTCCGAGAAGTTCTATGCTGGCATCAAAGCAAAAATCACTCGCACCCTTCATAACGAGAATGGCGTAAATCGCGAGGTGGAAACCTTCAACGGTATGGAAGTTACACGTGTTCCTGCCGGGCGGTTTAACACTGCCATCACTCTGAACGATGGTTCTTCTAATTTTGGCTACACTGTCGGCGGGTATCCGATCAACTTTATGATTATTGATCCTACTGCTGTGTTCTCCGTACTCAAGCATCGTGAGCCGCGCCTGTTCGCCCCGGCTGTGAACCAGTCCATGGACGCATGGAAGTTCGATCTGCGCCTCTATCACGACATCTTTGTTTATGGAAACAAGGTCAAAGGTATTTATCTGCATCGCGCCAGCACTGCCAATTAATGTGGAGGTACTGACATGAAAAGACGTTTCACTGGCGCACCTGACATGGACGATTTTCGTACCGTGATTTCCACTGATAGCGATTACGTTTTGTCTGCCGAAGAGCAAACCCTTTTCGTGAACGTTACCCTGACAGCCGCGTCTAAAAGCCTGACGCTTGGACTTGGTGAAGGCGATACGATGCTTGTTACCAATATTGGCAGCACAAATGCCGTAACGGTGAAAGCGATTGCGGGCGATACTGGAACATCCCTTGCGGCTGGAAAGTGCGCTATCTGCATTGGCTCTGCCACGGCGAATGCGTCCAAAGTCCTTGTACTCAATTAAGGAGCGTGACACATGGACGCTCCTATGAAGAAGGTCAACGGCGGTACGGTTATCGGGCTGGTAGCCGAAACCGTTGATACACCTGTTGAGACGCAGGAAAAACCCGCGCCGAAGAAGCGCACAAAGAAGTCAACAGACGATAAATAAGAAATGAGGTAGGCACTATGACTGATTCTGAAAAGCTGACAATGCTCAAGTCTCTCTTGAATATTAGTGACAGCACAATGGACGATAAGCTTGGTGTCTACCTTTCCTTGTCCGCACAAGAGATTGTGAATTGGATGTATATCAACTATGCCGAAGTGCCTGACGGTGCCGAGATGCCAGCCAAGTATGATACCATGCAAATATACGCTGTGATTGCCGGGTTGAATGCCGAGGGAGGCGAAAACCAAGATAAGCACACAGAGAACGGCATTGTGCGTGAATGGCATTATACCGACATGATTGAGTATATCCGGGCGCACGTGAATCAGATACCAAGGGTGGGGTGAAGTGATATGCGCGAGTTGGAAATCAACAAGCAAACTATCTACTATGCCCTGTACCAAGGGTACACCGACGCCATAGATGCGAATGGGTACAAAACAGGGGAAAAGACCAAGACATATTCAGAACCCGTTTCTATACGCCTTAATGTTTCACCAGCGAGTGGCAATGCAAATAGAGAGGTGTTTGGGATTGATTGTGTTTATTCCAAAACCCTAACGACGGCTGACTTGGCTTGCCCGATACAGGAGGATTCGATCTTGTGGGTAGGCATCACACCAGAGAGTGACGGATTGCAGAATCCGTACAACTACTATGTTGTCCGAAAGGCACAAAGCCTTCACGACATAGTATATGCTATCAGGGAAGTGACGATGAGTGGCTAACCACGTTATCAGTTTTAATCCCATGAATCCCATTAGCGTTGCACGAGCGCAAGCGAAATATCAACGTCTGTGGGATGAGTTCAATCGAAAAGTTGACATTTTCATTGAACGTGTGGCTGAGTACGGGCGTGAATATGCCGAACTTGGGTATGGTGGAGAAGTCAGCGTCACATTAGAACCGATTGAAAACGGGTATGCTATTGTAGCCTCTGGTCAAGCGGTTGGCTTCCTTGAGTTTGGTGCTGGCGCAACCGCTATACCAAACGAGTTTGCAAATCAGGTATCGTATGAAGTACGACCGGGGTCGTGGTCTGAAACACACGCAAGGATGTATTCAAGTACATTGGATGCATTCGGTCTTGGTTGGTGGGTTTTCGGCAACGTGATATATTATGAGGTTCAGCCACGAAACGCTATGCAGGGCGCATGGGAAGCGGTACATGATGTGTGGCGCGACATTGCAATGGAGGTGTTTTCATGAATATCACGCGAAACGCTGTGTATGATTACGTGCATAGCGCGGTGATAGCAGGACATTCTTCTGTATACATTTCTGGCACGTATGAGCCGATACCGCCATCGCTTCCCGCCGTGTTCATTCGTGAAATTGGTGATCTCCGCAATCGCACAAACATGACGTTTTCCGGGGCGCAAGGGGTACGTACTTCTACGTTTGAAATCCAAGTGGTAAGCGGTCGCAAGAATGGTTCATTATCCGAAGCATACACAATCTTGTCTACAGTGCGAAGAGCAATGTTCGACCTCTTCTACAACGAAACAAACGTTGTAACAGTAGAGGACGGACAAAATGGTACAAACTATCGCCTACGGGCGTCATATCGGCGGGTTATCGGTGATGCCGATGAACTGCCAAGCACATAAAAATACTTGCAAAGGAGATAATTAAGCATGGCTGGTGAAGTAAGTTCTGCTGGAATCGTGATTAAATATTGCCCTGAGACTACTGCTGGCACTCGCCCGACTACAGGCTATAAACAGAAAGCAACAAGCGCAACACTGAACATTGCCGATTACGTCACAGGCATTTCTGGACTCGGTGCTGAGTACGATCAGTACGACGTTACACCGCTTTCCGAGACTGTTAGACATCGTTTCATCAAAGGGCTGATGAACAATGATGGAAACCTGTCTCTGAATGCTAACATCAATCCAACTTCTCGTGCGGATTGGACAGCAATTGTTACTGAGTACGCGGCACTGACAGGCGGTAAAGGTATGTGGTTTGAGTTCACGCTTCCGGGCGATACTCAGTCTGTCTACTTCCGTGGTGAACCGTGTGCTGTGAACTTCCCGGACGTGGAAGCCGCAAGCGCAATCCAGGGTACGTTGCAGATTATTGAGAACGAATACGGAGGATGGGCGGCAAAGTCCACGTAAGATTTGGGCGGTCGCATAACATGAACCGCCCTTTTATTGAAGATTGCTGATTGATGATAGGAGTGTTGAAGCATGGCGATAACCGAGAAAACCCGTATTGAGTTTGATTATGGTGGCAAACACTATAAGCTTGAATATACTGCGAACTCCCTAAAGAAGTTAGAACGCGCTGGTGTGAAATTCAACCAGCTTGCCGACATGGTGTTTACTGCACCAGAAGTTGTGTTCCGTGGGGCGTTCTATGCGAACCATCCTGCTGAGAAGGAAAGCACGATTCGTGAAATCTACAAGTCCTTGAAGCGGACAGCGGATGACATGGAGAAAGAGGTTGATGAGGATGGGCGCGAAGTTGATTTCCTGATGCAAACTCTGTCTGACATGATCGCCGAATGTGTTGACGAACTGACAGGACGTGGTGAGCAGGGAAACGTGGGCTGGAAAGTGACGAAATAACCGCACCGTTATTTTCCGATAAAAGTGAGTCTGGTGAGAAGTCGATTAGTGAGGTATTGGACGCGCTGTGTGTCTATTACATGATGCTTGGAGTCCCGGAAAAAGAGTTCTGGGATGGTGACTACACCAGGCTTAAATATTATGTGCGGCAACACAATTATCTCGTTGAACAGCGCAATCAGGAACTATGGCTACAGGGGTTGTACGTATATGAAGCTATATCCGTAGTCATGGCACAGGCGTTTGGCAAAGGTGCTGGACGTTTCCTAAAATATCCTGAGAAGCCACACCGCATCACTCCTTTGTCTCCCGAAGAGCAAGAGGAAGAAAACAAGCGGAAGGTTGAAGAGTTCCGCGCACAGCTTGAGGCGGCTGGTCAGAGGTTCAACGCGAAGAAGCGGCGAGAACAGGAAGTCGCAAAAACACTTTTGGTACAAGGTGGTGAAAGCCTTGGAAGTAGAAAACCTAACATTTAATATTTCGCGGACAGGCGATGCCGCTGCACATGGAGTAGATAGATTATCAAATTCTCTTGGACACGTGCGTGGAGCATCACAGACAGCAAGTAAAGGCTTAGGAAGCCTTCTGTCTACTATGATGCGGATGACCAAGATGATGATTCTCCGACAGGTGATCCGTGCTGTTATTAAGGCGATGACAGAGGGCGTGAAAAACGCATATCTGTTTTCGTCTGCTATGGGTGGTCAAGTTGCCGAAGCGTTGGATTCTGTCAAGTCAGCCGCGTCTGGAACTGTTAACGCTCTTGGCTCGGCATTCGCACAGTTGTTGGCGACAATCGCGCCTATTTTGACCGCCATTGCTAATTTAGCTACAGCAGCCGCAAACGCTGTCGCCCGGCTGTTTGCCGTCCTTGGTGGCAGAAGCACATACTCCAAAGCAGTAGCAACGTCAGAGAAATGGGCGAAAGCCACGGCTGGCGGCGCGGCGGCGGCGAAGGAGTGGAAGAACCAGCTTCTTGGTTTTGATGAAATCAATAAGCTGGATGACCAAGACTCAAGCGGAGGCGGCGGTGGAGGCACAGACATTGGTGATATGTTTGTGGAAGAGCCAGCCGTCAACAAGTGGGCGGAGCAGTTACGGCAGATCACACTTGATTGGTGGGAAAGCCTTGATTTCCAGCCAATCACAGACGCGTTTGATAGGCTGAAAGAGTCTGCATCAAATCTTGCAAGCGTGATAGACGATTATCTGTACTATGCCTATACCGAGGTACTATTGCCATTAGCGGGATGGACTATTGAAGAAGGTGCGCCCGCAGTGGTCAATCTTCTGGCAAGCGCATTCGATTTGTTAGCCGCTGTGTTGGAACGTCTTGAGCCTGTGTTTTCGTGGCTGTATGAAAACGTAATTCAGCCAGTGGCAGAGTTTATTGGGACGGTATTTGTAGAAGCCGTCACATGGTTATCGGATGAGTTTGAAAGTCTGGCGACCAAGATTAAAGATGCAGAGTCAATCGGTGATTTCTTCAACAGCTTAGAAGGCTGGGAACCGTATATTGTTGCGGCGGCAATTGCTGTTGGTATTTTGGTTGCGGCTATAGCCGGGCTGAAAATAATTCAAGGCATTGCAACAATTTTCAGTGGTGCAATGGCTATTATTACAAATCCGTGGTTATTATTAGCGGTTGTTGTCGTGACTGCAATTGCGTTGATCATCAAGAACTGGGATAAATTCAAAGAAGCAATCCAGCCTCTGATCGACAAGTTGCAAGATTTATGGGACAAAGCTAAGGAAGTGTTCAACGGCATTCGAGAAGGAGCAGAGGCATTCTGGAAGAATGTACAGAATTGTTTTAACAAAGAATGGAAACTTCCGAAAATCAAATTACCTCATTTTTCCATCACGGGCAATTTCAGTTTGAACCCTCCAAGCATCCCGCATTTCTCTGTTTCATGGTATGCGGCTGGTGGCTTCCCAGATATGGGAGAACTCTTCATGGCGCGTGAGGCTGGGGCAGAGTTGGTTGGTCGTATTGGCAGTAGCAATGCCGTTGTCAACAACGACCAGATTGTGCAGTCTGTCTCTCAGGGTGTTGCACAGGCGGTATCTGAAGTTCTTAACGAAGGCGGCAACCGTAGCAAGGATGGAAACATTGTTGTCCCGATGTATATCAACGGCAAGGAGTTCGCACGAGCGATCTTTAATGATTATCAGAGCGTGTCGAACGAGCGCGGCGTAAGCCTCGTGAAATCTTACTAAGCGAGGTGCTATATGACATTAGCTATATACGACAACTCGCGCAGTGAGTTCATTGACATCTCTTTATGCGTCAAAGAGGGCGGGCTAAAATGGCAACGCAATGACGTAGACGGTCCGAACGCAGGACGCAATATCGAAGGCACGATGGAACGTGACAGGGTGGCAACAAAGATGCGCCTGGACGTGACGTGCATTCTCTTGACAGACTCGGAACTACAATATTTGCAACAGCTTATTTATCCAGAATACATTCAAGTGCAATATTACGACCCTTTGTGGGGTATGCGTAATGTATGGATGTACAGTAACAATAACCCCGCAACTTATTCGCATATTGATAGCAAAGGCGTAGAGCTATGGAAGGAAGTCACATTTCCGCTGATAGAGGTGTAGGATGGCATATAACATTTCTGACAACGAAATATTCGTTATCAGCGGAAGCGATAATGTGACGATTGTTGCAGACCAAATCAACAGCCTCAAGAGCATTGAACAAGTCAGCTACTTAGGCGACGAGTTGGTCTATGATACCTTGTCCTTGGAGGCTCGGCAGACACGTACTATCAATGCTAACGGTACTGCAACATACGGTGTTGACTTAACTCCGTTTATCTACGGCGCGTCTATGGAACACAGTAACAACGACTTTGTACACACGTTCTACCTTGAATCGTCCAATCAGGTTGGCAAGTATGCGTATCAGTATGATTGCGTGTCCATTATCGGAGTTCTGGACAGACAGGTGTTTGGTGGGTGCGTTGTTAATCGTACTTATTTCAGTACCTTGCTTACACAGATTGTTGGAGCGTCAGGGACGATATTTGACTATACGTGTGCGAATGTGGCGAACATCTTAGTATCCGGGTGGATACCATATGGTACAAAGCGTGACGCCTTACAACAGCTCTTGTTCGCGACCAACGTTCATGCGTTGTGGGACGAAACCAATCAACGCGTAGTGTTTGACTATATTGATCACACGGTTGCAGGGACGATTGCAGACGCAAACATTTTTGACAGTGGCAAGGTGGAGCATCCACAGTTGGCAACGCGTGTGTCGGTTACGGAACATTCATTTTTCGCCTATACTACAAATTCCAGCATGGTTACGGTGTTTGATAACTCGACAGGATATTCTGTTAGTAGCAAGCTTGTTAAGTTCTCCAACGCGCCTATCATACCGTCGTCCATAGTCACAACAGGCAACCTTGTTGTTACAGATGTAACGAGTGATTCAGCCGTTGTTACAGGGCGTGGCACGATACAGGCATATCCGTATATTCATACCACATTCGATGTTGTGCGTGATTACAGCGGAAGCGGGCGGAAAGACTATGAGATTTCCGTTACAAACGCATACTTGGTATCAGTGCTGAACAGCGAGAATGTGGCTGACAGGCTGGCTGACTATTATTTTAACCGCTATGTTGTCAAAGCCGACATTAAAGTGACGAGTGAACAGTGTGGATATTACTACACGCTCAAGGACGCATTCTCGCAAGCCAGAACGGGATTTTTGCAGAAGATGGAAAAGACGTTCTCCTCTTTCCTACGCGCAGCCTGTGAGTTCTTATGTGGCGTTACGGCGGATTATGAGAGCAACACCTTCACAAAGTACCTATTGCTCTACTATGATTCAAGCAATGTTAGCACTCATCCGCAAAGTGGCACATGGACTGTCCCAACGGGTGTAATACGTATTCGTGTCACCCTGATTGGCGGCGGTACGGGTGGCTCAAGCGGTATTCCCGGCTCTCCCGGCGATACGTCAGGCAACGGTGGCAACGGCGGTGGCGCAGGGACGCCGGGTGATGGTGGCAAGATATACGAGTTCACACTTGATGTTACACCGGGCGAAACCTTTGCTTATTACCTTGGAACAGGCGGAGCGGGTGGCGCACAGCTTCCGTATGCCACATATCAAAACACACAAACTGTCAATGCTGGTACGGCTGGTGAAGACACAACCTTTACGCGGAATAGCGATAGCACAGTATACTCGTCGGCAAATGGTGTGTCCTCTGAAAACGGGTGGTACTTCCTTGCAACAAGCAATGTGCTTGGGCAGAAGGGAGACGAAGGGCAGAGCGGCGGTGATGGTGGTAATGCTGGTGAAAGCTCTGACGTTGCCGCAGAGACCGAAAAGCGTAACGGCTCGGCAGGGGCTGGCGTTGAGTGGAATGGCACAACATTCGCTGGTGGCAGCGGTGGCAGTGGCACGTATGTTACAGCTCCAACCACCTTTGAACTTGTCGATGATATGGACGTAAATGACATCTACAATACTGGCGTTTATGTTCACGCCAATGGAACTACGTCACTTGTTACTGCTGGGACAGGTTTAACGTACGCATTTTGCCAATCTATGCACGACTACGCGAATGGTGCGATTACCTATTGTAACGTTCTTGGCTGGACGCACGAAATCGGCATCGGAGGCGGTGGCGGAGGTGGCGGTGCTTTAGGCGGCACAGGTGCTAATGGCGCGGCAGGGCAAAACCTGATAGCTTATCCTCAAAGCGTAGTTATTGACCAAGAAAACTTGCTCCGAGACGATGACAAATTCTGTTGGCATGAACTCAATACCACCTATGGCGGTCATGGAGGCGCAGGAGCAAGCGCATTGACGTTCACGCGGTCTATAATACCCGGAAAAGGCGGGAACGCTGGATGGGGTGGCGGTGGAGGCGGAGGTGCTGCGGCATCAAGAACCGCATCCAAAAGCGTTGCATGGTTGATGAGTGAGTATCAGCCGAGTTCAACTGTACCGACTGGCGGTGCGGGTGGCAACGGCGGTGCAGGACAGCAGGGTAGTTACGGTGGTATTGCGATTTATATGACGTGAGAAGTAATATGATTTTGAAGTATGAAGTGTATGAGTATGGCAAGAACGATGACAGAAGGAAAATCTTTACGAAAGGAGAGTAGTCATGGCGGTAATAATTACAAATGAACGCATGGCAGATGTGGACACGAACGGGAATCCTGTTATGTACATTGAAGGCACGTATGAAACAGGCGATACGCTCCCGACTGACCACATCTATCAAGGAAGTTGGCTGTTGAACATTACCACCAAAGAAGATGTGAAATTCTTCAATGGCGACACAGAATCATGGGATTAAAGAAAGGTGGTGACGGCTAATGGCAATGGACGGTATTATCCCGTATGTTTTGGGCGGTACAGGTGGCGGAACAAGCACTGCTGCCATAGAAAGCATGATTGCGGGAACTGAAAATTCGCCGACAGCATCACAGGCATATTCGCAAGGCGACCTGTTCATTTTCTCTGACGCGCTGGTCAAAGCGACAACTGCAATTTCGCAAGGCGACACTTTAACCGAGGGAACGAATTATGAAGTAGTGACCGTGGCAAGCGAGCTTGGAACGTTAAAGGACTCTTTAACTGGCTTGCGCTTATACCGTGGTTCAGACGGCGGTCTTT
>CAKZZM010000051.1 GCA_937885465.1 uncultured Bacteroidales bacterium | reverse complement strand
ACATCCGTCATCGGTTTGCCTTTGGCATATTCTTGACAATGGATACGCCCGTCGCGATAAACTTCTACACGCATACGCTTTGATAGCGCATTAACGCAACTCACACCTACGCCGTGCAGACCACCCGACACTTTATACGAATCTTTGTTAAACTTACCGCCGGCATGCAGAACCGTCATTACAACCTCCAAAGCACTACGGTGCTCCTTCGGGTGCATATCAACCGGAATACCACGACCATTATCCTGCACTGTAATACTATTGTCTTCTTGTATAGCCACTGCTATATGATCGCAAAAACCTGCCAACGCCTCGTCTATAGAATTATCAACAACCTCATAAACAAGATGATGCAAACCTTTTACAGAAATATCGCCAATATACATGGCAGGCCGTTTTCTGACCGCTTCTAAGCCTTCAAGTACCTGAATACTTTCGGCTCCATAATTTTCAATCTGCTCTTCCATATCTTTTATTCAAACATAATATCATAATTAATACAAAGTTACAAAAAACATCTCACTTGTGCAATAATAAAATTCAAAAAAAATCACCAAAACGGCGCAGAAAGCAAATTAATGCCGTTCTACGCCGTTTTGCTATTTTTCGGGACCACCTCGATAATAGACATTGAGTGCCTTAAATCAAAAATTATAGCACTCCTGACTTATATCACAGGCTCCACTCAAAACCATCTTTGCCGTCTTTTACAGTAAAGCCGAGTGTGGTCAGTTCATTTCTGATCTTGTCCGACAACGCCCAATTCTTCTCTCTCTTTGCGTCAAGACGAACATTGAGCAACAAATCTACCGCCCCCTTATAAGCCTCCATATTTTGTCCGCCTGCTGCCTGCCCCGCGGCAGCATCAAGTTGCATACCGAGAATGTCGATGGCATAAGTCTGCCAGAAGTCGTTAAGTGCTTTCAACTCCTCCGCCGATGCAGCCACCTTGCCATCTGCGATACCGTTAATCAGTTTTGCTGAATCAAACAAAGCAGATACCACCAACGGCGTATTCAAATCGTCTGCCATCGCATCCTCAGCACGAGAAACGATATCGGCAATCTGTGCAGCCGATTCGGAGGCAGTGGCACTAACACTTGCTCTCACGCCTAATGTCGCTTTTTGTAACCTTGCATAAGCCTCATTCAATCGCTGCAAGCCCTTCTCTGCCGCCTCAAGTGCTTCGGAAGAGAAATCCACTGTTGAGCGATAATGCGCCATAAGAATGAACAAACGGATAGTCATAGGCGAGAATGCCTTAGTGAGCAATTCGTGTTCTCCCGTGAAAAACTGACGAAGAGTAATGAAGTTATTATACGACTTGCCCATCTTCTTGCCCGCTATGGTTATCATATTGTTATGCATCCAATAGTGGACGGTATCGTGCCCCAAGGCGGCGCACGACTGGGCTATCTCCGCCTCGTGATGAGGGAACATAAGATCCAAGCCGCCTCCGTGTATATCGAACTCCTCGCCCAAATACTTCGTTCCCATTGCCGAACACTCTATATGCCAGCCGGGGAAACCGTTTGACCACGGGCTGCGCCAGCGCATGATATGCTCAGGTGCCGCTTTTTTCCATAATGCGAAATCATACGAATGGCACTTCTCTTGCTGCCCGTCGAGTTCGCGGGTTTCAGTCATTATCTCATCAAGATTACGCCCCGATAATTTCCCGTAATGGTGGTCCTTTGCATACGCCTCCACATCAAAATACACACTGCCCTCGCTAATATAGGCATACCCTGCATCAATTATCTTCTGCACGAAATCAATCTGCTCCATTATATGCCCTGATGCATGAGGTTCAATAGATGGAGGAAGAACATTCAGAGCCTCCATATCGTGGTGGTAACGATTAACATAGTACTGCACCACCTCCATCGGTTCGAGTTGCTCTAAGCGTGCTTTCTTTGCTATCTTATCCTCCCCCTCATCTGCATCATGCTCAAGGTGCCCCACATCGGTTATATTCCTCACATACCTGACCTTATAGCCTAAATGTGTCAGATATCGGAAGAGCACATCAAAGGTTATTGCCGGACGAGCATGTCCTAAATGAGCATCACCATACACAGTCGGACCGCACACATACATTCCCACATGCGGCGCATGAAGAGGCTTAAACAACTCTTTCCTCCTACTCAAAGTATTATATACAAAAAACTCTTTCATATCTTACCATTTATAACTTATCACTTCGTTTGACTCCCGGCATACCCTGTCCTTATCTCTCAAAGCAGGCTTTCAACAAATGCATTGCGGTCAAAGACCTGCAAGTCGGTCATTTGCTCCCCCAAACCAATATATCTGACCGGTATCTTAAACTGATCGCTAATGCCTATTACCACACCACCCTTTGCTGTTCCGTCAAGTTTAGTAACGGCAAGCGATGTTACTTGCGTGGCACGAGTAAACTGCTTTGCTTGCTCGTACGCATTCTGTCCTGTTGAGCCGTCAAGAACAAGCATCACATCGTGCGGAGCGCACGGCACCACCTTCTGCATTACATTGCGAATCTTTGTCAGTTCATTCATCAGGTTAATCTTGTTATGCAGACGCCCTGCCGTATCAATAAGCACCACGTCAATGTCGTTCTTCACTGCCGACTGGAGCGTATCGAACGCCACGGAAGCCGGATCGCTGCCTTGCTGTTGCTTAACCACAGGCACTCCCACACGCTCTCCCCAAATACATAGTTGCTCTACAGCCGCCGCACGGAAGGTATCTGCCGCACCAAGCATAACTTTCTTGCCTGCCTGCTTATACTGATAAGCCAATTTACCGATAGTGGTCGTCTTGCCGACCCCGTTTACTCCCACAACCATAATCACATACGGCTTGGCAGGCAATGGCGCATCGAAATCGGGCTGCATAACAGGGTTATTCTCCTGCAAAAGAGCAGCGGTCTCCTCTCTAAGGATAGTCTGCAACTCAGAGGTGTTAAGATACTTATCTCTTTTCACTCTCTCTTGTATTCTCTCTATTATACGCAATGTCGTTTCAACACCCACATCGCTCATCACGAGTGCTTCTTCGAGGTTATCAAGCACATCATCATCCACCTCGCTCTTACCTGCTACTGCACGGGCTACCCTTTGAAGTACACTCTCCTTACTCTTCTCCAATCCCTTGTCAAGAGTCTCTTTCTTTTCTCTATTGAATAATCCGAAAAATGCCATTTAAACACTGTTTAAATATGATTTAAATTATAATTTACGGGCGCAGCCCTATAGCTATTAGAGGTTATAGTGCCTCTGCCTTACTACTTCATAGCAGAACACACCTGCCGCCACACTCACATTGAGCGACTCTATCGGTCCGCACATCGGCAGTCTCACCTGCCTGTCGCATAACTCGAGGTTAGGAGGATAGATGCCCTTATCTTCCGAGCCGAGGACAATAGCAACAGGTTTCGTAAAGTCGGCATCGGTATAATTAACCTTTGCATGCTCAGTTGCTGCCACAACCATTATTCCGCTCTCACGCAAATAGCGCAAGACACTCTGCATATTATCTGTCTTACAAACAGGCAAGGAGAGCAACGCCCCTGCAGAAGTCTTGACAGCATCACCATTCATCGCCGTCCCGCCTCTTGACGGAACGATAATAGCATCCGCCCCGGCACATAAAGCCGTACGAGCAATAGCACCGAAATTGCGGACATCCGTTATACCGTCTAATACGAGCAGAAAAGGCACTTTACCTTGCTCAAATAACGATGGCACTAACATCGTTATGTCGCAGAAGTCAATCGGTGAAAGGAAGGCAATGACACCCTGATGATTCTTGTCGGTAAACTGATTCAGTTTCTCCACGGGTACTTTCTGCACCGGCACGGGCTGACCTTCCAATTTTGCCGACAGCTCTCTTCCGAGCGATGATGACATATCTCTGCGAAGCAGCACTTTGTCTAAACTTTTGCCTGCCTCAATAGCTTCAATAACCGCCCTTATTCCGAAAAGCATCTCTTTCTCCTTCGGACGACGAGTTTCGTATGATCTTGTACTTTCCATGCCTAACTTATCAATAGGCGAAAGGCAAAGCCTCGCCTTCGCCTTATTTATCTAATTTTTCAAATATAGAATTGCGACTCTTGTATTCAGGTACAATACGCTTCATCATCTTCACAGTAGGAATTACCATACCTTTTTGCGCATCCTCAATAAGTTCATCTATCAGCGGAGAAATGGTATTGTAATCATTTTCTCTAACCTTAGCCACCATAATCTTCTCATTTGGGGTAGGTTGCGTCAATTCTTTCTGATTAAGCAATTCCTCGTATAATTTTTCGCCCGGTCGCAAGCCTGTATATACTATTTTAACATCTTTCCCCGGCTCATAACCTGCAAGACGAATCATATTCTTTGCTAAATCGGCGATCTTAACAGGACGCCCCATATCAAAGCAGAATATCTCTCCTCCTTTCCCTAAAGTAGCAGCTTCGAGCACCAATTGACTCGCCTCCGGAATAGTCATAAAATAGCGGATAATGTCGGGGTGAGTTACCGTCACCGGTCCTCCTGCCGCTATCTGCTTCTTGAAGAAAGGAACGACAGAACCGTTCGAACCGAGCACATTACCAAAGCGAGTAGTAATAAAGAGTGTCTTACTTCCATTCTCCGTCTCTTGCTGCACTTTTGACAACGCCTGAACATATATCTCAGCCACACGCTTGCTTGCTCCCATCACATTAGTAGGATTGACGGCCTTATCAGTTGATATCATCACAAACCGCTCTGCTCCATAGTGCACCGCAGCATCAGCCACATTTCTCGTTCCTAAAACATTGGCAAGCACAGCCTGTTCGGGATACTCCTCCATCAGCGGCACATGCTTATACGCCGCTGCATGAAACACCACATTCGGGTGATATTCTTCAAACACACTCTCTACCATTCGCTTGTCGCGAACATCAATAATCATCCTCGCAAACTGCTGCTCATGGAACTGCGAACCCATATCCATTGACAAATCGTGCAGGGGGGACTCCGCCATATCAGCCATCAGAACCAAGCGAGGCTTAAAAGCGGAAACTTGTCGAACAATCTCGCTGCCGATACTGCCGGCAGCACCGGTAATCAGAACCACCTTATCACGCAATATCCTGCTCACATTGTCTGTGTTGATATTGATAACAGGGCGCTCCAATAAATCCTCCACTTTGATTGACTCAATAGCACCGACCTTGCGCAAAATATCATTTTGGTTTTGCTTCTCCTCTTCAAGATTGAAATCTGTAAAATACGGGGTGGTCAGAATTTTGATACCATTGTCAATAAACAGACTCAAATCGGTCAGAGGATCTATCTGCTTCATTTTCAAAGGCGACACAATAACATGAGATATCTCATGCCTGCGCATATAGTCAATCAACTTGTCGTTAAGCGGATAAACGCTCAGACCAAGCAGATTATGAGACTCTTTGGTCTTATCATCGGATATAAAGCCTACCGGACGATATTGACTTTCCATATTCGACTGAAGCATCTTAGCAATCGATAGACCTGCCGACTGCACGCCGTAGATCAGCACTTTTTCCGTTCGCGGGCCTTGATGCGACATAAACTCAAACGAGGTCTTCACAACCACGCGCCAAACAAAAAGGAAAACTATGCAGACAAATGCATACACCACAATCAAGGAGTTAAGCATCATTATGTGCATAGTGTTTTTAAGTACCACATTACCTAACAGCACAACCACACACGCCAATAAAACCGACAAAGTAACCTTTATCGTGTCAATAAAGGTGGAATAACGCAGAATACCGGAATAAGTGTGAAATATCCAAAAACAAAACAACTGCACCACAAGCATCACTAACGCTTGCTCCCAAATCGGCATAACCATCGGTGAAGGCACATAGCCAAACAAGTGTTTGCTAATGAAATAACTAATAGAATATGCACAAAATGCCAAGAATAAATCTATTAGCAACACCCCCCAACGAGGCAGGTATGTCATATTGACTAATCGGTCTAAAATATCCGACTGCCTAAGTTCATCTTTTTTCTTTGACATATATAGCGGAAAGTTTTATGTTGTAATTATAAAATTACTATGTTTTGAAGGTTTATATTATCTAACAACAAAATATGATTACTTTATCGGGGTTGTAATACAATTTATTACTATTGTAGTATGTTTTTCTTTACTTGTTCAATGATATATTTGACATCGTCGTCAGTCACCATAGGTCCTGACGGCAGGCATAGTCCTTGTCGGAAGAGTTGTTCTGCCACTCCGTTGAGGTATGCGGGTGATGATTTAAAGACGGGTTGCAGGTGCATTGGTTTCCATAGCGGTCGGCTTTCTATACCGGCGGCATCGAGTGCTACTCGCATAGCCTCAACATTTCGGTTGGGTTCGCACTCTGTATGCACTTGACCTGTGGTATGTACTACTCCTGCGGCTCCGCCCACTGCACCTTCGACAGCCTGTTGGTACGCCTTTTCTTCCCCGCTCACGTGAAGATTTTCGTCGAGCAAAACGGTACATAACCAGAAATTACTATCGTAAAGGTCAGACGGATTATCATGGAAAGTTACACCTTCCACATCCGCAAAGGCTTCCTTATAGAGTCGGGCTATATGCTTATGATGAGCCAGATGATCTTCAATTATCGTCATCTGCCCGCGACCTATACCGGCGCATATATTCGACATACGATAGTTGTAGCCTATTTTCTCGTGTTGGTAGTAAGGGAAAGCCTCTCTTGCCTGCGTTGCATAGAACATCATCTCCTGTTTAGCATCAGCGTTTTCGCATATCAGTGCCCCGCCACCTGAAGTGGTAATCATCTTATTTCCGTTGAAAGAGAGCACTCCGTACTTGGCAAAAGTGCCGCATATTTGTCCTGCGAAGCGGCTGCCTAAGCCTTCTGCCGCATCTTCTATGACGGGTATTTGGTATCTGTCGGCTATCTGCATTATGTCGTCAATGCGTGCAGGCATACCATACAGATAGACCACGATGATGGCTTTCGGGTAATTGCCTGTGGTTTTCTTGCGGTCGATGATCGCCTTTTCCAATAGTGCGGGGTCAAGATTCCAACTGTCTTTCTCCGAGTCGATAAACACAGGTGTTGCCCCAAGGTAAGTGACGGGGTTAGCCGAGGCACAGAAAGTGAACGATTGGCACAGCACCTCATCTCCCGCCTTCACACCGCAACCAATCAGAGCCAAGTGCACGGCAGCAGTACCCGCAGACAAAGCCACAACTTCTTTATCTTGACCGACAAAACGCTTCAGGTCATCTTCAAAACCATTGACATTAGGTCCGAGCGGTACAACCCAGTTAGTATCGAAAGCCTCTTGAATAAATTTCTGCTCCTGACCTGACATGTGTGCAAGGCACAAATAAATTCGCTTACTCATATCTCTTTATTCCTTTATCAAATTATTTCTCCTGCATAATGCATCTTCCTGCCTAAGACGGTACAAAAAATCATTTGTATATCCTTCAGGAAAGAATAGTTTTCGTAATAATACAAGTTAAGTCTTACCTTATCGGGATAAATGATGTTATCGTTATAGGCAATGGGGTCTTCAACGGTAGCCAACAGTTCTTCCTCATTGCGATACTTAAGGCTTGCAGGTCCCGTTATGCCCGGTCGCAAGTGCAAGATAAGTCTGTTTTTCCCTTCTAACTTATCTGCATACCCGGGCACATCCGGTCTGGGTCCCACAAAACTCATATCCCCCTTCAGTATATTCCATAGTTCCGGCAACTCGTCAATCTTATACTTACGCAGTCGCTGCCCTAACGGAGTTATCCTGTTCTCCCCCGCCACAGAGATCGATGAGCCTCCGTGATTAACCTGCATAGTGCGAAACTTATACATTGTGAATAGTTTGCCATTCTTACCCACACGCTTTTGAGTAAAGATAACAGGTCCGTCGGGCATCTGCGCCTTTACTACCACCGCCACCACCAATAGCACGGGAGAAAGGCATATCAACCCCACAAGCGACATAACAACATCAAAAATATATTTCAGCACCCACTTCATTATTGCCTGAATAATTTTTGGAAGACGAAACTTCTCATTCTGTTAGTCATCAGCACCTGCACAACGAAACGCCCCAACACATTATAGCAATAACGCGGCAACCCGATAAGTTTATTTTTCAGCATAAAGCGTTGTATCTTCCTTTCACTCTTGAAATATCGCCATCCACCCCGCCGCTGATACATATCTTTCCCCACTCGCACATTGACCAGTGTATCTGGCAGATTTGCAAAGGTACACCCCGCTAATGCCATACGAATCCAAAGATAGTAGTCTTCTTCATAATACCAATCAACTACTCCCCCCACATTCTCAACCTGTTCCCGACGAAGCATAACTGTCATAAAATTCATCGGACATCTGCTCTTCATATATTTTTTAACATCCTCATCAGCCAAAGGCACTGCCCTTTTCCCGACGATGTTGTCTGTTGTACCTATAAATTCTTTTATTTGTCCGCCAACGGCATCGCAAGAAGGGTTAGAAATAATGAACGATAGTTGTTTCTCAAATCTGTCAGATTGAGCAATATCATCACTATCCATTATAGCAAACCACGGTGTCTGAACTTCGTTTATGGCTGTTTGCCGCGCGATGGCATTACCTTTATTTTCTTTTAATCGAATAACTTGCAGATTTTCAAACTCTGTAGCAAAAGAAGATATAACTTTGTCAATAGCTTCCGATATCGGTCCGTCCACCACAAGAATAATTTTCTGCGGTTTTACTGTCTGCTTTATACTGATGCTACGCAGAGCCGCCAAAAAATCGTTCGCATTATCGTTTTTATACACCGACATACAAACAGAAAATTCAGGATATAAAACATCAGTATCAGTCATATTGGAATTACCTAAATGCTTTTTGAGTATTGCGGTGGATATTTTCTTGTTTAAGGACACAATATACATTGTAAAGGAAAGCACTATGTTTTCCTAAATGTTTGATGATATTGCGAAAAGGATAGAGTATATTTACTGCAATCTTCATAGGAAAAGAATAAAAGATATTCAGCCTACAATAAGCGTAACGAAAATTCAAAACACGAACTAAGAACTCTTGGTAATTGGTCCGGTGCTTAATATTACGCTCTCCATCACAAATATATTTGTACTTTTGTCCATTAAGATAATACTCACATATTTTATATGCGAAAGCAGCATTTGCCTCTGTATCTAAATATTTGGTAGGAATTTTAACTTGATTAAGATAAACCATCGTTTGCTTTTTGGTGACATAACCATATCCGATGAGTTTTATATCTTGCGCATCTTTTATCAACCATACATCTTGCGCTTTATCAGTCAATCTGCTCAACAATTCTTTTCTGAAGTCCTCTTTTAATATGTTGGGTCTATACATCAAAGGATAGTCAGAAAAGGCTTCTACCACGACAGCGTAAATCTCTTCAAACAGGCTGTCTGTAAGTTGCTTATCACTCTCTAAAAACTCAACATTACATCTGCTCAATCCCTTTTTTACTCTATATCGTTGTTTGGCTGTAAGTTTATCTAATGGTGTAAAACAATCGCAAATGCAATACCACCATTCTGTCGGGAAGCCACAATCGAAGTCGGATGTGTAACGTACAAACATAGCCTTCGACTTACGCAATTCTGCTATAGCTTCTGCCTTGGACGGTGCTTCTCGGTGAGGTTCGCAATCGCAAAGCAACGTTCCTTGATATTTACGCCAAGAATAACTCATTTAACAATAGTTACTTTCTGTCAGTTTCAGTCCGATTGTCCGCTTCGGTTGGCGGCAGGCAAAAGTCTATGATAAAATGCCTCTCTCTCTTTTCTATCGGCGGGAGTTGCATATAATCGTTATACAGATTACGCAAATACCTGTCATATCCATTAGGAATATACACTTTTTCTCCTTCAAACTCAGCTTCTATCGCCGGCACATACACACTACTCGGGAATATCTCTCCATTATAATATTTCCGTCCCGTCGGTATTCCCCATTGACAATTTTCACGATTGGAGGCAACAAACTTATCAAACCACCACACCCACTTCCTGTGAGGAATAACTGATAATATCTTCCCTAAAAACACTTTTGTCCTATAACGGCGCAAAGCAGCCTTATCAAGCGACATAAACTCTCTCAGTGATCTACTCGGGAACTGAGCATATAAAGTCAAAATAGAGCAAAATTGCAGTGCATTGGCAATAAAGCCTTTCACTTTTTGCCCAATAATAGTATCGGGTACTGCATCAAGAGCAAAAACATCAATATACAATCCGTTTGGGAATGTAGTATTCTCGTTGAATAGCTCCACATTGCGAGAATCTTTTCTGTAAATTTTCAAGAAAACATTTTTGCTGTCGATACGGGGATTAGGAGCAGTATATTCGTACTTTTCCCCGAGGGCACCTTGCGCTAATAACTCTATTAACTTATCATAGTCCGCTCGAGGCATCATAAGGTCTAAATCGTCATCCCACGGAATGAATCCCTTATGCCTAACAACTCCGAGACAGCTACCGCCGCATAGCATCACAAGAAGATTGTGTTGCTCACATAGCCTCGCCACATCCTTATACATCTGAACTAACGCTCGCTTCATTGCAGCGGACTCCTCCTCCGATAACACCTTCAGATAGTCAGTATGGAGCGCCAGTTCGCGCATCAATTCGGTATCCGACTTCATATAGTCTGCCTCCTTACATCGATAACTTCACCGGTACAATCTGAAAATACGGCATTGAGAGAAACGACTGCTACATCTTCTGCCGGCAGCAGGCTTCCCTCCGGCTCATTACCAAAATTCTGCACACGCATCGGCGTTTTTGTCCTTTCGGGATTGATACAATTAACTCTCACTCCGAAATCGTGCCATTCTTCGGCTATCGCCTGCACAAAATTTACTATTGCAGCCTTAGTGGCAGAATATAAACTATACATCATTCTGCCCCTTGTATAACTGCTGCTTGTATAAAATAGTAGCGATCCATGACTCTCCTTTAAGTACTCAAACGATGCCCGCGCCACATTTATGACTCCCAGCAAATTGACATCTATTGATCTCTTTACCGTATCCTGCGACATTGCAGACAGCGGTTCCTTGACAAGCACACCGGCGGTATCGACCACAACATCAATATGTCCTTCTATCTCAAAAACTTCCCGCAGTGCCGCCTCTATCGCTGCATAATCAGTTACGTCACACCCGTTCTGCGAACGCGAGAATGAATAACTTTTGGCATTATGATCTTTTGCTATACGCATTATTTCCCCGCCTATACCATAACTTCCGCCGAAAACCACTATCACCTTCTTTCTCAGTCCCTCTAATGCCTCAGCGGTAAGATGCTTTTGATCCCCATGTTGCGCCCTTAGTTGAAATAACTTATCAATAAGAAAAATATCCTCTACATAAGTTAGTTTCATATTGCTCACCTCACCTGCAACTACAAAAATCGGCTCATGCGATAAGTACTTTCTTACGGTACCGCAATCGTCGGTAGTGACGAAATTCGGGTCGGCAAGAGCATGTTCGTATGCCTTGCGAATAGTTCCTCGTTTGAAACACTGCGGTGTCTGACCATTGCGTAAGTAGCGGCGATTAGGAATAAAATCAATACATTCTTGTCCGTCAACAGAAATAATGGTGTCAGTCGTCTTTGTTGCCACATCAACCGCATTATACTTCTCTAATGCCTCTATGCAATCATTAATAATTCTCTCACTTACCAACGGACGGACAGCATCATGGAAAAGCATATTGTCGGTATCATCTGTATATGCATTTACTGCGGCAAGAGTACTCTCGTACCTCTCTTGCCCGCCATTAAGTATCTTCTTCACTTTCTTATAGCCGTTGCGAACAACTAAAGCCTCTACCTCACTCACAAAATCAGGACGACTAACGATGCAAATCTCATCTATTCTACGACAATTCTCAAACACATCTATGGTGTGCTCTATAACCTGTTTTCCTGCAATCTTCATAAACTGCTTGGGTATATCATTACCCAAACGAGTTCCGCTGCCACCTGCTAATATTACTGCAATATTCATAGTGAATATATTATGTAAGGTTTACTTATCCTAAAAACAACGCGGCGTGAATAGCCGTAACATTCTCTGCAAGAGTTTTTGTCTGAACATCATTTGAAAGCACAAACGCATGCAAAAGCGGTTTATCCAAAATACCCTCTAAACGCATCAAATGCCGCGCATCCGACCGCGACACATGCTCAGTCTGCTTAAACTCAAAAGCCAAATATCCGTCTTGCGTTTCCACCAGTAGGTCAATCTCCATTCCATCGTGCGTGCGCAAGTGGTAAAAGGCGGCATCCGACTGTATGTTCTTCGCCTGCTTATATAATTCGGTTACGAGCATACTCTCATACTCGGCTCCCGTCATACCGCCTTGCTTTCCTATAACCGCCTGAAGCACGCCATAATCCATATAATGAATCTTCGGTGCCTTAGCAAGACGCTTAGCCTTATTTGTTGACCACGCCGGTAGAATCAATGCCTGATAACTGATGCTCAAATATTCGATATACCGCTGAACGGTCTTGGCTGACATCTGCAGATCTTTTGCCAAACCTGACATATTAAATGTCTGCGCAGTCTGTATTGCAACAGCCTTTTGCAATCGCACAAAAGGCTCTAAGTCACGCAACATCGCAAGGTCCTGAATATCTCTCTCTAAATAAGTACGGACATAATTCCTGAGCCACACATATCTATCTGCATCTGTCATCTCCTCATCCGTCAAAGCGGGATAACCGCCATACCTCGTATAATAATCCCAAGCTTTCAGGATTCTGGAAGATCGCTTGTCAATATTCAAAGAAGGGGAGAACACAGGATTAGACACCGGCGCTTTCAGCAATTTCTGCCATTCTGACTCGCTCACCACACTGTCAAAACCACGTGTTTCCAACTCCGGCACAGTTAGCGGGAACATATCTATTATAGTACATCTCCCCGCTAAACTTTCTCTCACTTTTTTAAGCAAAAGTATCTGCGACGAACCGAGTAATAAATATCTGACATCGTCATACTTGTCGTAAGTTGCTTTAATACTCTCAACCAATACAGGCTCCTTTTGAACCTCATCGAGGGCAGCTTTCGGATATAGGGAATGCCACTGCTCCGCTGTCAGAGCAACATAATCGCGCCTTGTAACAGGGTCTTCAACGGATATATACTCATAGTCCGGCAACAGCCGCTTGACAAGCGTTGTTTTTCCCACTTGCCGCGCACCTGTAAGAACAAGTATTCTTCCAATCTTCTTGTTCCTAATCTTATCTATATCACTCCATATCTGACGCTGTATCTCCATTATGTCTGTTCAACTATTACAAAGGTACTGCTTTTACTTCAATCGCGCAAGATTTTTTTGTGTTTTTTTGCATTTTGGCGTAAATTTAGACATTGTATGTCCGATTTTGACGTAAATTTAGACATTGCGTGTCCGATTTTGACGTAAATTTAGACATTGCGTGCCTGATTTTAGCGTAAATTTAGATATTACATATCCGACTTGGCGTAAATTCAGGCACAACAACTATCTCAACACAATATCCACCACACCTACACAATGGTCAGAATAATCTTCAATACACTCCACGAAACTGTTGGCAACAGACACATGCCCTCCCTTTGTGCGATATAGGATATAGTCATACTTATATCTTTTGTGCCAGGCACCTTTAACTGTTGCAAAAGTGCCTTCGCCTGATAAGGCATCGTTCCACTTCTTCATCAGCGGCACTACCAACTCTTCTGACGGGTCGGAATTGAAATCTCCGCAAACAATCTGCACTTTCTCCTTCTGCTTATCCATCAACTTACTCACTTGCCTTAATTGCAACTCTCTATTCTCCCTGTTTTCGTGGCTTAAATGAGTGCTTGCAAAGCATATTTCACGACCTTTTATATTCAGGTGGGATAACACAATCTCACGCGGCTCAATTTCCTTGCCGGAACGAGGAAGAATATATACCTCCGTCTTCAATATATCATACTTGCTTAATATAGCATCGCCGTAGTAGCCTCCACTCGGATGATCCATAGCTTTCCCGAAAACAGGTATCATTTCCGTTACGGCAGCCAACTCCGACAACACATTAACCCCATTAGTATGGGGCGAGTTACTGCGATTGTTCCGAATGTCCATTTCCTGTAAAGCGACAAGATCAGGATTAAACTGCTTTATATATTCACCCAACGCTGCCAATGAAGTGTCAGAACCGAAGTGTATATTATATGTCATCACTCTCAATGTGTCTTGAGCAAAAGCACTGCACATCACCGCGACACATAGGCATAATATGCAACATCTCTTCAACATATTCCTGATATTTATAACTCGTTTTCTTTTCTTACCGATAAAAATGCCTCTAAAAAGGCTCTTTGCCACTTCCTGTCCGGCTCCAAATAATTGCCTTCACCCCACTCGTTCCAAGATTTCACGAACACTATCTTATTCTTTTTATCCTTTATCTTATCATACACCATTTGAACATGCTTCTTAAACAATTGCGGAGTACAGTTTGTCCAAAGAAGAGTATATCTGCCGGTTCGGGGTGAGTGATCCCAATTCGGCATAATGACAGGTACTATATTTTCTTGCTTAGCCTCATCCGAAACTAAATCTTTTATTACATCCTTATATTGTGCCACATACGGTAACCTGAAAATGCGTCGTACGGCAGCACCTATATATCTTTTCACCTGCGAATGATTGTGCCTTAAAGCATGCATACGACAAGACACCATTGTTTCAAACCCATTTGCAAATATATCATCCTTCTGCAACTGAGACTCGTGAGTAAATCCCATAAAGTAAATGCCGGCAAAACCATTTTCCTTAGCAAGTCTATTCCATATAGAGATAAAATTGCGTGGATTTGCCACATCCAGCGGTCTATATACCATAAACAAAGGACGATTACCTTCTTTCATATAACGCTCGTCTTTAAAATACGGCAAGAGTTCATAAAAATAATCCTCTATATCCTTGTCGTCTCCATACTCCTGCTTAGCAAGCATCTTCGACTGATACTTATCATAACTGTTCCATGCTTTCGCCTCCCAATCGTGGTTTGCCCAGCATATCATAAAGGGGAAGTCAGGCTTGCCGCTACTATGTACCTCTTTTAACGGCAAATCCATTAAGGTCATATTCTTATTAAGACGATAGTAATAATAGCAGAATCCGTCAATACCATACTCGCGAGCCATATCTGCTTGCGCCTCCCGTGTTTGAGGCAGACGCAAATCGTAGAACCCCAATTCTCCGGGCAATTTAGGTTGCTCATGACCGGGGAATAATTTTTTGGCACGGGCAACGCTTATCCACTCCGTATATCCTTTTCCCCACCACTCATCATTCTCCTTAAAAGGGTGAAACTGCGGAAGATAAAGAGCAATTACAGTTGACTTATCGCCATTGTTCTCAATATTCATAATATAAATTATTTTGGTGGAGAACGTCTCCGAACGTTCAACGGAATTATTCGCTGTGGAGAACGTCTCCGAACGTTCAACGGAATTATTCGCTATGGAGAACGTCTCCGAACGTTCTAAATTGTTTTCCCTTATATTATTAATCCTTTGTGTCTAACTGCTTCACGATTCTTGCGGGTACTCCTGCCACCATACAATAATCGGGCACATCCTTAATGACCACACTGCCGGCAGCAATCACAACACCATCCCCGATGGTTACGGCACCTATGACATTTGCCTTTTCTCCTATCCACACATTGTTACCTATTCGCAACTCCCCTTTGCAGGTCAATGGTCTGTCCTGAGGGCGAATAGACAACTGATCTTTTGTAAAAACACCGTGAGCATTATCCGTTATAAGAACATCGGTGCCGGTTAGAAGATTATCGCCTATTGTAATATTATTAATCGCAGTAATATGATTTCTGCTGCGAATAGTACAACCGTTGCCGATAACGATGCAGGGCGTAAAATGTTGCGATTTATACTCACTCCATGCCGTCAGTTCAACTTCCGGATAAAACGTACAATCATCACCCACAACAATATATTCTTCTCCCTTAAGTATATGCCAATGAGGCTCAACCAAACTTCGTTTTCCCCAATGCTTAAAAGAACGGGTGCTGTAACCGGTATATACATAACGTCTGATGCCATGAACTACCCGTTGCAAACCTTTGACGTATATATATGACCAAAGTCTGCCTATTAGAAATAAACATCTCTTCATTTATTCAATATGCTTTGATAAAATTGGAAAACGCTATCGGCGTTAGCCTTCATTGTATATAGTTTTCTTACCGCGTTAAGTGCTCGCGAAGTTATATCTTCAAGATGCTGTTCTTTCTGTGTAGAAATATTAATAAGCAAGTTTACCAATTGCTTATTATTACTGTACCCGAATCCTATTTCTCCACCCGTCAGTACCCTACCGTTCTCAAATTGCTCTCTTATCCCCGCAGAGTCGCGTCCGATTACGGGACAGCCCATATTCATTGCTTCTACCACTACTCTGCCGAACCCCTCATGTGCAGACGGAACAATCACCGCAAGCGCTTCTGCATATAACTGATTAACATTATCACACATGCCTAATATTTTCACATCATTCTGCACTCCGAGAGACTCTATTGTAGAAACAACAAGATGCTTATATTGTTCACTATCCGTATCACCGGCTATATACAACGGCAGATGTTCCGACACTTGTTTTGTGTATTCTGAGTAAGCATTGAGGAGTTCAATAATACCCTTCGCCTGTTCCAATCGACCGACAAAAAGAAAATAGTTATTCTTGCGGCTATCAGGTAGTTTCTCATCACCGGAAATGACGCCATTATATATCACTTTTGATGACTCATTCCCCGAAAGTTTGTTATAACTCTGAATATTTTTAGTTATACAAACAGTATAGGAGTTACATTGCCTGTAACGCTCAATCTGTTGCCTCTTACTCCATATATAATGATAACCAAAATCAAGGTCACCATATTCCCGTACGTGCCATAAATGCGGAATTCCGACATAATGAGCCGCGTTGAAGCCAATATTGATAACACTGACATTGGTATGCACTAAGTCTGCCCTAAATTCCTTGCAGACCTGAGCCAAACGCCGAGCTGCGAAATGATTACTTAACAGTCGTCCACATAGTCGCGGCACCCACAATACACAATCAGCAAAACTTCGGATGGGAGGGAAAGCAGCAACGCGGTAGTTAAGGGCTAATGTACTAATACCTCTGTCACGCAAATGCTTATATATGCCATCTGTGTCCGGTGTCACCACCAAAGCTTCTACACCTTTCTGACTAAGCAATTCCAACATAGCAAGGAAGGACTTATTTGCCCCGCCAAACATAGTTGTTGCATTAAGAACATATATTACCCTAATTGTCTCTTTCATCAATTATTAACTGACTACCCGTGCTTACTGTAATATTATTTGTATAATAGGCGACTATTATCAGTATGAAGACGCACACGATGTGATACGTTTCAAACAATGACATAAGTAAAAGTACGCACACGCAAACTAAACTAAAAATTCCTATAGGTGTGATATTTTTGCGCACAAAACGAAATAATTTGATTATCAGCAGAGCAAAAATAGAAGTTAAGAACACTCCGCCTTCTAACATAAACATCAGCCACATATTATGCGGTCCGCTTCCGCCTATATGCGCCATCATCCACGCTGTATCTTGAGGACCATAACCTAATATCGGCTTGTCCATTATCATTATAATTGACCTAAGCCATAGTCCTACTCTCGACGTAAAAGTAGAATCTTTCTGCAAACCGCCTTCCACAAAAGCACGCAACAACGGAACACTATCTATACTCTTGCCGCCCCAAACAATCACGGCAAAAAATAATATATATAAAACTATAAAAATATTAACTATCGGAATAGGATGTTTCACAAAGCGCCTGAATATAAAATATAAACTCACAATGACTAAACCTACCGTAGAAGTCATAGAACCCATTGCAAATACTGTTGCCACTCCGACAAGCATCAGCATATACATGTTCAACATTCTTCTCTTCGACAGAAGACAATCTAACCCGTTCACAAGAACTGCTGTCAAGATAACTATACCTGTCTGGTTATAATTACCGAACAGGTAACGGGTCTTATCGCCGGTACCTTGCCAATCATATTCAATCCACAACCCATCGGGATAAAGCACATATAATATCCCGTTCATATATACGAAAGCAGCAAACACAAGAGCCAAAATATGCAACTGTTCCGCCAGATTCTCTTGCCAGTAAAGCATTATCATCAAGAGGAACACACATATACTTATCCACTGGTATATCCCCGACAATTTTATTTGTTTTGCCATCGTAACGGTAAGTACTATCATTACTATCCACCACAGGTGGATTAAGCACTGAACACTATCAAGACGAAGAGTATGATCACGCTTTAATAATTGTAAGTTGAAGAAGATGAAACAAAGCACTATTATTAATTGCAACAATCGCTGAAAAACGTATGTTATACCGCTTTTCGGGAGTGCGATACAGGCATCGCAAATAATAATAGCGTAAATCATCATCGAGAACAATAGTCTCTGGCGATGATGTCTTTCTTCCAAATTATGTGTCAATGCCGAATTCGACATACTACTATGATGATACTCTCGAACGAATAGTTAGTACTAAGTTACCAATATATTGCTTCTCTCTCTTATTCAAACCAAATATATATATAGCGATACCACCTATTAAAACAGATAATACTATTGTCAATAAAAACCGATACTTAATCTGCACAAAAACAACGCAAAAATATGAAGTCAGAATAATCACAATAAGAGGAATCACGGCCGGCAATATTGCGTTTTTGCAAAACCTTAATATATCTAACCCTATCTGCTTTTTAAGGAGCGGCAGACGAACAAAAGAATCTGCGAATTCAATAAGCACATAAACCAAAAAGGCATAATTAACACTATACTCCAAAAACAAGCATAGCCACACCCCTAATACGGTTAAGATTTTAATAGAGTAAAAGCATAGCGTGTAAGTTTTGATCTGTCCCACCGCTTGATTTGCAGATGTCAGTCCTATTGTCAGTTGATCACATAAGACGGCTAATATCAGCAGTCTGCACATATTTACCGTAAAAGGCGGCACTTCTGTTAGCCAAACGGATAATATCGATGGCATCTCAAACATAATAGGCACGGAAAAAAGGGCAAGAACGATAAAAGAGAACTTACTCTCTTGCTCTGCCAGATGCACCATACGCTCTCTGTTGCCGGCTCCCTCTGCCTTCATTAGTTGGGGGTTGACGGCATTAATTATAGATGCCGACACAAAGGTAACAGCCCCCGACACCTGTTGTGCTATGCCGTATGCAGCATTGGCTACGGTTGATAAAAATAAGTTGAGAAGTACTGCAATGCTCTGGTTTCTGACTACCACACAACCTGACGCATATACCGACCAACCTGCGAAGTAAGACAAATCTTTCACCCACTGCTTGTCAAATTCACGCAATCGAGGCAAATGACACTCTTCATATTTTATCCCCGCATACACAGATAGTAACAAAAAATTAAGAATCTGAATGCCGAGAAGCATAAACGCATATACTATCAATCTATCTCCGCTAACATGAGCGAGCCATACTGCAAAGAGCAACTTTAAAGCCCCGTCCAATACATCTACAACAGATATATAAACAATATTTTCGCGGGCAAAGAAAAGTGCCCTTAAAGGAGCAGTTATAATAGCCATAAAAAGCATCAAAGATGCCACTAAGAAAACCACCGAAGCCGCAAACAATCGATCTGTCGGGATATGAAGAATCTTATACACAATAGGGTAGTCAACTATTAGCAAAATCAGCAATACACCTAATGCTATTGCAAAATGCAGAATAAGACTATTTCCAAATACTTTATAGACCTTATCTGCATCGTCTTCACCGTGTGCGAATGATAAGTATCTTTGCGTGGTAACTACTAACGCATTAGTCATAAACGACAAGATACTTACAACACCTGCCACCAAAAAGTAAATACCATAATCTGATTGCCCTAACGCCGCTAAGATAAGCCTCGTAGAGTATAGCGACAAACACACATTTATTATAGTCCGGGTGTATTGCGCTACTGTGTTAACCAATATCCGATTACCTCTATTCAAGTAACACTGACTTCTATGAGAATAACAAGGATTTCAACTGATCTTTACCCAAAATCATAGAAGTTACGATAGTGGCAAGAAATAGCATAACAAGAACGAATATCGTCCGTTTCGGGCCGTATGGTCTGAGAGGAATAGAAGCAGAATTAATCACTGTAAAGACGGGCGTATTTTCTTGTAAACGCGCCTGAGAAGTCATATATTGCTTCTGGAATGTCGTATAGGCAGAATATTTAATCTGCATCTCTGACTCAAGATTTTGCAATTCAATTCTGTACTTCTCAAGTTGTATGCCCTTATGACCATCTACATATTGAATATATTTCTCGCTTATATCTAAATATTCTCTGTATGCCTCATTCATCACTTTTGAATAATATTCGATATCCACACGCGCCTTTTGAGTTCTATAAGTTGTCATAAAAGATTGCAACATTCCGCATATAGAGTCCGCCATAGTAGCACACACAAGAGGATCTTGATCGATGAGAGATATTGTTACCACTTCCGTCTGCTTATCTACCACACACGAAATATTTTCTGAGAGCATAGTTACTACTCCCTTCTCTTTCTTTGTCAACCAAAAAACACTTCTCCCATCATCTTGTGCTGCCGGATTAACTACAACTACGGAAGAGTCATCACTCGAAAACATTTTCTTAATTTTGGCTTTCCATCTCTTCCAGAACGGCAATTTAGTCTTCTCTACAAGATAATTGTAGTACGTATCTGAATACTCTCCGTCAGCCGTAGTTATAGGAATATCAAATAATCTTATAATAAAATTGGGCGAACTGATGACATCAGGATAGATAAGGGGGTATATGGCATCTCTTGATGTCATACTTCCAATATCGAAGCCGAAAGTAGAAGCGAGTGCCATGAGCGAACTTGACGGCGTTGACGATTGCGCCTCAGGAGCGAGTACGACCTCTACCTTATAGTAACGGGGTACGCATAGGATGAACGCACAAGAGAGAACAAAGGTTACAGGTAACACCCAATAGAACACTTTACGGCGCTGCCACAGAGTCTTGAAAAAGGCTCCGAAGTCAATATAATTATTTTGTTGTTCTGCCATATAAAAATGAGTGATAAGTAATAAGTGTATCCGGCGAATATGCCGAGAATTAAGCAAGTGAAAAGTGATACGGATTTAATTTCCGCTATTTTTACTGCCACTAATGTTTTGTCAATGTAACTATAAGTGTTACGATAGTAGAAGCAGCGGTAGCGAGAGAAGCCGAGGCGGAAGCGATACCTATCCATTGCGTAGCATTGGCAGGCTTCTTCTCCGGCTTTGACGGAACGACTATCTCGCAGCCCGGCTCGATCTTACCATAACGGGCAGGCTGCACCTTTCCGCCGGAATAAACGATATAGGCACGGCAGCGACGAGCATTATTACTATAACCACCGGCCTGATGAATATAATACTTCGCGTTCTTACCTTGAATAAACGAAACGGTATTTGGATAGAGCACTTCACCGTGAATCTTCACGGTGCTATTCATAGACGGGATGAACAGTTCGTCACCCTCACGCAAGATGATATCTTCGTCACCTCCGGGATTTGCAATGGCTTCCGCAAGGTCTATACCCACATAATAAATATCACCAATATCAAGTTTATCAAAATCAACGGAGTCCCTTGTTGCCGACTTGTTAAATCGTATCATTTGGTCGCGACGTATTCGCTCATCTTCCGTCATAATACGACGAAGTCGAGCACCTTTGACATAAGCATGAGAAGAAACGCCACCTGCCATTCTGACAAGATCAGACAAACGGTCGTCTTGGGTCTTCAGAGAATAATTGCCGGCAAAGAGAATCTCGCCGCGCACTTTTACATTTTGCTGCTTACCGTATGCAGGTGAAATACGCACATACACTTCATCGAATGGTTCCAACAAGAATCCTTGCTCGTGAACACCCAGACTGTCATGCAGTTCAATAGTGAAGGTTTTCGCCTTAATCTGCTGCTCATCCATTGCCTTAGGATCAATAACTCGCCGCGCAATATCTACCTTGCCTGTTGAAGCACGTTCAGTCAATCCGCCCGCACGCAAAATCAAGTCTTCAACACTCTCATTTTCAGCAAAGCGGAAAGTATCGGGATTGAACACTTCACCATATACAACGACATACTGCCTGTCAAGTTTCGCCTTCTGCGATGGCACAAACAGTTGGTCCTCGTTTTTCAGCACTATATCCTCTACCTTACCATCTAATATATCTTGCAGCGGAACAGGTACTGCCTGATAGGTACGGTCAAGTTTCATTCTGTAAAGAACGGCACGAGTAGTGAAAGCATCTTCTCTGAGTCCGTCCGCCATCATCACCAACTCACTCAGCGTCTGCATCTGCTCTGACAGACCATAATAGCCCGGACGGAACACAGCACCGCGTATATCTACCGTATTCTTCAATCGGGGGAGCAAACTGTCAACCGCCACTGAGTCTCCGTCCATCAGCGCAAAACTGCCGAACTGCTCGTTCTTAACCGTATGCACCGACATCGCCCCCGCATTCTTACGAGAGATGCGCACGGCTGAGGTATAAGCATCTCCGGAAAAACCGCCTGCATAGTAAAGCAATTGCTCTAAAGTCTCACCATTTTTGAGTTCGTAACACATCGAGCGTTTTACCTTACCGCTGATTTTGACCAACTCATCGTAAGTACCAACGATAATGGCATCACCGTCCTGCAACAGAACATTACCGCTCAGTTGACCATTCAGCAGATAATCATAAATATCCACGGTTGAGACAAGAGTATTGTCGCGATATACTTTTATATTACGCAATGTACCTGTATTATTCACGCCCCCCGCCATATAAAGGGCATGAAAGACTGAGGCGAAAGCAGACAACTGATAACTGCCCGGCAATTCAACCTCACCCATCACATTGACCATAATGGTACGCGTACTCCCGAGCGAGATGCGCAGTTGGCTGTCCTGAAACCTTGAACCGAGTGTGCGACGCAAAGTCTGCGTTGCCTGTGTGATAGTCTGCCCGCTAACTTGTATAGGACCATAATCAGGCACAATGATAAAACCATCAGGCGACACCGATAATACATAGTGCTTCTGACTGGCACCATATATATCAATCTGCACCTCATCACCGGGGCCGAGCGTATAATTCTGCGGAGTGGCAATATTCATCTGCGGCTCAAAATTTAGAGACTTCTGCCTAAACACATCCTGCCCGAATATATAACTCTTTGTACGCTCGCCACTATGCATCTCATCCAGCATTAAATCATAGTATAAAGAAGTCGGCATAACAACTTTATTGCCGCGAGTCGTCTGCTCTCCAAGACTCGCATCTTGCTCCACATCATATTGCATCTGTACAACCTGATTCCTTACACGCTGTAGTTGCTCAACAGTAGCACCATTCTTAATCATTGATTTGGCAATCTCCATCTCCGAATAACCTTTATCGCGCAACTCAACGATCTGACTAAGCACTTCCTTATCTGTCAGGTTTTGCGCCGATAACTGTACCGAGACAACCGCCGATAATGCTATAAATAAAAAAATCAGTCTTCTCATTATGTGTTATGTTTTTTAGATTCTTACTTTCTTCACGGATAATCACAAGGCAAGCGAGAGGCAAAGCCGAACCTGCGCTCCGACATTTCACAATTATCCACATTAATAATTACAAATTTAATATTTTTCCTCTATTTTTACAAAATTATCACATAATAATCAATGATTTTTTGATTAATATTTGGAAAAACAATAATTTATTTTTATCTTTGCCGATAAGTAATACATATTCGATAAAAAAGGAACGGTGAACTCCATTTAGGTTTTTGCCCGATAGTAAAAAGAATCAGCAAATGAATAGCAAACGAGGTATTATATTGCTTTGCTTTATCGCTTTCATTTCTCTCTTTGCACAAGCAGAGGTTATTCGTGGAGATAACGGCGAGAATGTCAATTGGACTTTTAACACTGCCACAGGAGAATTCAGCATATTCGGCAACGGCAAAGTATGGGCATCCGACTCAACGGATATTCTGCCTTGGTACGATTATCTTGACATGATTGAAAAGGTTCATATTGCATCGGATGTGTGCTATATCGGGTCGTGGGCGTTTGCGGGTTGTACCCATTTAAGAACGATAGAGATACCTTCATCATTGACCGACATAGGTGTAGGTATTTTGTATAACTGCACATCTATCTCTCATCCTATTTACAACGACTCCACCTTTATCTACCTGCCTCCTAATTATGTCGGTTCGTTTATTTTGCCTGAGGGTAGGAGATATATAGCTGGGGGTGCTTTCTTCGGTTGCAAAGACATGACGAGTATCAAAATTGACGACTCCTATACCTATATCGGTCCGTACGCCTTCTCACATTGTTCACGCCTGCTTGCTATTGCCATCAAAGGCGAGATGAAAGAGATAGAGGCCGGCACCTTCGAGGAATGCAGTAACCTCAAAACACTCAAACTGCCCGACAGCATCACCCGCATAGGTGCCAATGCCTTCTCGGGTTGCACCTCGCTTACTTCATTTGTTGTACCATCTAACACAAATGAAATAGAGGAGAAAGCTTTTGCGCTTTGCTCCTCTCTCAGTTCCATAAAATTTCCGCCGGCAATGCAGCATATCCACTCGCACGCTTTTATCTACTGCGATGAACTGCACTCCGTTATTATTCCCAACTCATCTTGCAAGGTTGACCGCACCGCTTTCCCCTATCACTGCGCCGTAACCCTCAGATAAGGTGCCTCACCGTATCACTGCGGTGTCGCACACTATTGCGCGGTGATAATGTGCGTTTACTGCTTGGGGAAGCAGATGTGGTAGGACACCTTCACGCCGCAATCGAAGAAACCTATTTTAGTGCCATAAGTGTTGGTGGCGGAGTGTACATTTACATCTGCTCCGCCTACTTGCGGCAACCCTACCTCTATCAACGATTTCCCATTGCCCTTATTCTTGTAAAGGTTATAGAGCGAATAATCTGCAAATGCTCCGACTGCAACGGCATTGCCGCTACTGAGCATCCACTCATATCCTATTTCTCCCGTCAGCACCACATGCACCTTCGCAGCCTCCCACCTGCCGCCCGACCGCTGCTGTTCCTCTTGTATCTTACCCGTAATATCTTCATTTACCACATGCACCCCGTATTGAGGGTAATAAGCATCTATCGACGGGTCGGTTAGCCTTTGATTATAATGAGAGTACAGAGGTATCATCACCTTCGGACCTATATTGGCAAACACACCTGTTTGATGCCTAATTGAGAATAGCAGCGGAATCTCTAATTGCAGTTGCGCATTCTTCTCATTAACTTCGGCAGCAGAAATGGTATAGTCGATTTGCTCACCCTCATTATCAGTAACCGAATAGGTAGTATCCACCGCTGCTGAAAGCGGCGAACGACTATATCCGATCGACACACCTGTTATAATACCAAGATTGGTCTTACTCAGCAGTCCTTCTCTTGCGCCGAAATAATAGGCGTACTGCAAGTCGAGTAGTGCGTCGTATCCTGCTTTCCAATGGTGCATAACATTATTTTGCGTCTGTTGCATCTGCGATGCCACGCCACCTCTCAAACCTATCGTCAGTCGGTGCTGTTGATTCAGGCGAAACGCTCTTAATCGTTCTTCGTACAATAAGGAGTCGGCTATACGCTGCCTGTCAGCATCCTCCGCTGCGAGGACATATCTATCGCGCTCCGACAGCACCGAATCGGCGTTCGCAAGTGGTGCCGCTACTGACTCCGGTGCTACATTCATAATAGAGTCTTCTCGTAATGCTGCACGCCGCACGCTATCTTCTCTCCGAGCAAGTGCTGCTGCCTCAGCCTCTGCTGCCGTGATACTATCAATATTCACTGACTCTAACACCTGCCCGCCTGTTTTATCTGACATTCGTCCTGCTGCATTACGAGTCTTATCATCTAAGTTTTGCATCTCACCCTGCCGCTCTAATATCTCTCTGCGGTCTTTCTCTACCCTGCTCAAAGAGGCATTAAGTAAGGAATCAGCCCGCTCCACAGGACCATATAAAAGAACATCATGCACCGGCACCCAAGAGTTAATACCCGCCACAAGAATACCATCGCTAAAACGCCTCCCGCCAACTTGCTGAATAGTGTGGCGAACATAATACACCCACGGGGACAACTTCTCTCCCGTCAGGTAAGTATCGCAGCCTTTGCCGACAACGATAGTATCACCTTTTATGAAAATAAAATCTTTCTCCGCTCTATATGCTTGCTCTTGCAAGGCAGTGTCCGGACGCATCTTGTTGCCAACTAAAAATTCCTCCTCTGCCATTAAGGCAGAAGAGGAAAGGATAAGGAGTATAATTAAAGTCCTTTTCATTGTTAGATCGTGCAATCAAAATCTTATTTATCTTACAATATACTTCAGTGCCATCTGACTATCTTCTGAACGCACATTGATTAGGAAGCAACCATAGCGTGAACGAGAAGTGAGATAGTTATAGGTATCCTGACCGGTAACAGTCAGCGTTTCCACTCTCTCTCCCAGCACATCGTAAACTTCTAATGTTGTTACCACATCCGGATTGAGGTTATAGATAGTAACCGTTCCGCCGGGGTGAGTAACGGCAGGTGATAGTTTCGGGACTTTATGATATTGCCATGTCGCAGCAGATGAATTTTGCCCGTCGGTAGCACTACCCGCCTGAATATTGTTGCTTTGTCCTTCAGCGGAAGGAGCATTCGACGGGGTTACATTATCACAATTGACACAAGCCGTAAGTGTCCTTATAGAAAGGGTACTACATGGGTCTATTTCTTGAGGAATTTCTGCTTTCAATACTGCATAATAACTACCGTCGGGTAATGCTCCGCCTTGGTTGTTGACGCGATAGAACTTCCTATTTATTGCGTCTGCATCTTTTGGTTCCGGCACTAACTCGTCTCCGTCCGGCCAACCGCTTGCCTTTATACTCGCCGGTTCTGCTCCGACCTGACGATACCACTGAATCACTGCATCATCCAAAGAGATAGCATTGATAACCGTATCGGGATAATTAGCGATTTTACGCTCTGCACCTATCTTATCTAAAATCAACAGCCAACCTTCGTACTTCACGATAACATCGAGATACAGACTTTCTATTCTGTTGTCGGTTGAACGCGGCTCAATCTCTATGGAGAACATCTCGCTGACAATCTCTGTTCCACATTCGGTAGTTACTATATATCGCATCACGATAGTCGAACCCGTTGAATAATTGAACTCGTTAGTGCTACCAATATCGTCCCATGAATTGGTAGGTCTGTTGTATATCTGCCAACGATGACTTGCATATTTCTGCATTTCAGGGTTAGTAACATTCTGCTTCTCAAAATACTCCTCAATAGCCTCATCAATTTCCGGGAATTCGATTCTCATACCGCATACCACTCTCGGTTCTTCTGTGAAGAGCGAAGCATCAGGCAACTGAGGCATCGTGCGAACAACAACGACATGAGTGATAACCGAGTCGCAACCTGTAGAAGAGCGGCGCATCTCATCGTAACTACCTGATATATTGATTGGCGTAAGACCTCCATTCTGACCGAGGTTGATACTCTCACCGCGGCAGATAGTGTCATTTACGGTGTAGTGATATGTAGGATTAACCTTAAGCGTCAATACATAAACACTATCACAACCATGAATAGTCTGCAACGAGTCGTAATATACATACTCGCCTGCCGACAGATTCGAGTAAACGATATTATTCTTATGTCCTGCCCATGTATAAGAGCCGTTATCACATATCACACCGCTGACAGGTATCTCATATACAGGATTAACCTTAAGGTGAAGAGTGATGATAGAGTCGCAACCGTGAATGGTAGTGCGGACTTCTTGATAATCCCCCTGCACACTCAAAGCCTGCCCGTTGAACATATACGTCTCGCCTTGACAGATCTGCGCCACAGAGTCGATATTATACTTAGGATAAACGGTTATACTACGCACCGTACGGATACTATCGCAACCGGTAACGGCATAGCGGCGGAATATAGTATCGGAATAAACACCGGGCGAGCCATAACTGATGCCGGTATATTGCGATCTCTCACCGACGCATAGTCCTTCGGTGATGGTCTCTTCTACTACAGGTTGCACAGTGAGGTCCAAGACATAGATGCTGTCGCAAGTGTTATTTGTCTGCACTGCTTTTATGTAACGACCACCCGTAGTATAATTCTCTGTCAGGAAAGGATACTCGTTGAAATACGACCCGCCACAGATAGTGCGCTTCATCCAAGCGGTATCGTTCTCCTCTACATGGAACTTCATCGTCACGATTGAGTCGCAGCCATAGACGGCAGCAAAGGTATCGGTAACATAATAGTCACCCTTACCCGGCCATGAGAATGTCCTCAGTTCCGGATAGCCCCACTGGAATGCCTCTAATTTGCAGAGAGAGACAGAATCTGTTGTGCGTTGAGTGGGATGAACGATGATACTTACTGCTCCCCAAATACTATCGCAACCTTCCGCTGTATGAAGAGTGTCAGTATAAGTATATGTACCTGGAGCAAGCCCCGCTATATGAGTATTAAAGAAGGTTGTATCCACATGCCCCTCACACAGATCCCAATAATTATTAACACTATCTGCCGGCATCAAGGTCGTGAGCGTAAAGACATAGATAGAGTCGAATCTCTGGTCAGTAACATCTGCGTTCATAACATTATAGACCGTATCGTTCCATGTCTGAGTAGCGACATTGGCAAAATGATAATCACCATTTCTGCTCTTAAGTGAATCACCGTAGCATATATGCTCTTGGACGATAGCCATCAAGGTATCTGCCGCAGTTGTCTGCACTTGAATAGTATCATATAATTCATCGCCGCACGAAGTCGTCAATTTATATGCCACCCAAACGGCAGTTGTCAGGGTTGAAGACAATGTAGTCGGTGCTACATATTCATCTGCAGCCTTTTGTTCCGCCTCTGAATACTTCCACTCAACACTTGTTATCTCTGCATGATAGGTGTTATCCTCAGCGAAGTTATCACGCAGGATTACTTCTGCCTCACTAAATTCTAACGCCCTACCTGCCTGCATCGTCGGATAATTTTGCACTTCCAACTCGCTCAGGAGAGCAGTGAACACATGGAAAGTGTAAGTGACGATAGAGTCAGTCTTGATATCATTCACGACATCAACATATTCCACTGTGTCAACTATCGCAGTATCAACATTTATTGAATAAACAACAGCAGTCAGCGGATCAGTGAACGAATATCCGGCGCAAACAGTATCAATATGCTCCGAGCGAGTTTCAAAGGTGTTGTCAGTGAAAGTCAGAACAAGAGTATCCACATTCACATATCCGCATTTATCATAGAAGGTAACACGCAGTCCTAACTCACTATTATTCTCCTCGTTAGCAAATGGCGAGGTGTATTCATCAGGAATAGTGGTGAAGTTCACGTATTTTTGTGACACATCGTTCCACACGCCCACTTCCCACTTGACATACTCGCCGAGCACGGAGAGAGAAGCGGCAGAATCCATCTGTGAGATATACGACATTCTACTAATGGAGTCGAACAACTGTTGCGCAATCTCATCACGCTTTGCCTGACTAAATTTCTTTCCCGCCTCTAATTCCAACGCTGAAAGCACACTCTTATTGATAGGTTGCTGCAGTTCTGCAGATTTGAGCACATGAATCTCATACCAGCGGATACTATCTCCGTGGAAAGTACCATCACGGAAACCGACCGTATCCGACAGCATTATATCCTTTTCAATCTCATATTTAGTGTGATTATGCATATCAACCGAATCGGGGTTATCCTCAAAGAACGGGTCTATGAAATCGTACATATAGCATATCTCACGATAAATAGTATCATACACTATCGGTCCTTCCTTGGCATCAACCAAAGTCGGACAAATACGCACTTGTCCGTTTGCCCACACCTTCAGATATATACCCTCATTACCGACATTGAAATCTTGCAGAAGAGTGTTATCAACGAAAATGGAGTCGATTTGTGATGCTTGCAATGTTCTTGTACGAGATTCTTTTATCCATTCTCTGCCGCAGTCTAAGCGCAGTGAGTCAACCTTAATCACAACCGCAGAGTCCTCAAGATTCTCTATGTACAGACCGAGGTCTTTGTCGGGATTATGGAGAAGGGTATCTACATTGATATGATACCAAAGAGTCTTACCGGCGGGATGAGTGTTGCAGTAGTTCCAATCAAATTCGATATTATCATAACAAGCACTACCCTGCATCGTTTCGACCTCAAGCATAAAGTCGAAGCAATTATCACCTTTCAGCAGCAAGTAAGACGACGGCTCATGAACCGCGTGCACCGTTTCGTATGTTATCACTCTCTCATACGGGGTCGTCACAGTTTGTCCCTTAGTTGTCGGCATCTCGTCTGTTTCGCATTCCCACCAATGTTTAGCGGTGATAGTTGTTGATTCACAATCGGTCTTGATATGCAGACGGGCATCGGCATAATTAGCATTACGCATTAGAGTATCAAGCTGCGCTACATCGAGATAATACCAAGCGGAGTCTCCACCCTCTTGATGATACCAGATGTTCGGTTCTGCCTTTATCAGACTGATAGTCGAGTCTGTACAGAGGTGGATAGAGTCAGTCATACGCGGCAAGTCGTCACCGACACAGAGTTTGAACACGAGTGAGTCTTGGCAGATAATGCGTAGGAACGCCTCCGAATAACGCATACCGCTGACTAATTCGCCAATCTCTCTCTCAATAGAGGTGTGCGGACCTGATACGCGAGTAGTCTGCTCCAATACATCCGACTGACAACTGAGGAAGATGGCGGCATTGATGGTCTGATTTTTACTCGACACATTAATCATCTGTGCATCAAGGCGTTTGCCGCGAATAGAATCAATATCTATTCTGTACCATTTCTCACCACCTACTTGCAGATTGCTGTCAGGGCAGAGAGACATAGGAATAGCATGGTAGCAGTCGTTACCCTTATTCGGGTTTATCATAGTCATATAGAACTGCACATTTTCTCCTCCTGATATGCAAACAAGTATGCTATCGTACGAATTCAAATAGCCGTCAATAAGGTCGCGCTCAACGGAAGAGTTGACAATAGAGTCATTGGCATTTATTGTCAGCGATCTCTTCAATGGTCTGTCGGTTGCAGGACAATGGAAGACTGCTATTGTGTTAAGTGTTACTTCCTCATTGTTAGGATTGATAATAACCACTTTCGGAACCCAGGTGGAGTCGTACTGCTCAAACGCAGCACCTTTCATACTCTTAAACAGATACCAAGCATTGTCTTTTTCTATAGTATATAAGGTGTCGAACTTCAATTCCTCCGTCTCTGAGCAAGATCTAATAGTATCATTATACGTATCAGTTACCAACTCAGCCCAGAACTTAACTTCTTGATCCGATTCCAGCTGGATCCACACTGCTCCTGCCGCGTATGCCGAATACTGTCCGTAATCGATAGTATCTTTATATACAATGGTTGAGCCGGCACCTATTGTTCTTGACAAAGTCTGAGGTGATGTAGGCGGACACTTAGTTGCAAGCGTAGCATTGACATGCGCTGCTTCACTGCCGTTGCGATTTGTAATATGCAATACCATACTCTTCTTGCCTTGATTGATAGGATAATCAAAATTAACCTGATACCAAAGCGTCGTATCAGCAGGATGGATATTGCCGCTCACCCAGTTGAAATCAAGCGCAGCATTGCAGAAGCGGTCGGCATACTGATTGTCTTGCGATATCTGCATCTGCATATATATGCCTTGCCCTGTAGCATCACTTTTCACTCTCATATAATAGATATCTGTGGCGAAGTTATCCAACTCTCCGCGCGATACTATATAAGAGGTGTCCTTCCCTGCCGGCAGCGTAATCACCACCGGAGTCTTCAACTTGGTAAGACCCGTTACTGAAAATGCATATTGAATCTCAATATTAGCGGTCGTCGTCCCGTTATTGACGATATAAAGCGTGGGAGAAACTGTGGTTGAATTCAAAGTATCTTTATTCACTCTGTACCACACCTCATTAGCTGTCTGATTATGTCCGTATTGCCAATCGAAATTAATGACATCCTCTTCTGCCACCGCAGCACCATCGTACGCTACCACATCAGTAGGCGTAGCCTGCGTGACGGTTACCCAACCATTTGTACGGAAATAGAATTTGATATTATCTGCCAAACCGTCAAGATAACTGCGGCGAATAATATAAGTCTGGTCACCGTAAGCAGGGAGAGTTACCTTCTGCAACTCTTTCTCATTGATACTCTGCTGCACACAAGTAGCAAGCATTGTGGAAACAGTAACAGGTGCATCGTCATTATTACCCAAACTCAACACCAGGTTTTTACCCTTGTTATTATTCCTCCACGTTTCCACATCTAATGAATACCACGCAGCAAAATCAGCATCGTGCTCGGCATTGATATCCACGCTTACTACACCGCCGTTGAACATCGGCCCGGCGTTCTCACAGTCAGTATTGGTTACGATAGAGTTAAGCATAAACTTAAACAACACCCCATCCACATCAGAAGTGATGCCATAATACACCTTACCGCCTTTGAGAGTGGAATAGAGTGCCATCAACTCGTTTACATCGAGATAGAACGAGTTACGCCTGCGGGCAAACGACCAGTCATAATCGGCAAGTTTAATGAACTGCTGCTCACCGTTTACCATTCTTATATACGCCAACTCTGTGGTTATATTGGCACCTGCATCGCTTGGTGCCGACAGTACTACAAGCGGGACAAGCAGGTCATCGGTGAGAGAGTCGCACTCAACCTCGTACCAGTTCTCGCCGGCGGCGAGCGACATTCCATCCGCTGTTTCCCAATCGTACGCCACATAAGAAGGAATAGTAGCCTTCGGCTCTACTACTTTCCTTACCGTATCAATAGTAATAGCATAACTGCCTGTTGCCCTCACGCTGAAGTAAGCGCGGGGTTCGTATATTGCTTCGAGCACGGCTACCGGCAAGTTGATGGTCGTCGTTGCTCCTGCTGCAACAACCTCACTGCGATCGGTGGTACCGGTCGAAGGACAATCGTAAGAAAACTCGGTCTTAATAGTGGAAGACGAAGCGGATGTATTGCGGATATTAATATTGATATCATACCCCGACTTATACCCGTCCAATAGGAAGTTATACCACTTTAGGGCACTACTGCTTTCCGCATGCTCTGCATCACCCACATACAGTTGGGTACTCTGCTGACATGTCGTTTCTATACGGCGCGTCTCTACCGCTTTTGCCGACAGCGATACAGTGTCGGTTGTCTCCGACACTTGCAACATGATATACGCCGAGGCGTAGGTCATATCATGGAGCATTGCTACATTACGCGACATGATACGGAACTGACCGGGTTCAAGGTCAAAATTATATGTACCGAGGGCGGTATTGCTCGAACCGGCATACACGGCAGCCTCAATATGAGCCGACTGCTCATTAGAGAGGTTCGTCACATATAACGCCAAGGTCGGATCTGATTGTTTCAACACATTCGTCAGATCCACATTGTACCATTTTACCACAGCAGCCTCACCGGCTCCTCTTTGGTAATGGACTCCATCCCAATCAAACGGGTACGCACTATTTCTACTATTACCACTCTGAGCACTAACACTGAATATCGCCACAAAGGCAAGTAGTAATGTTAAAAGTTCACGCTTCATCATATTGATTAAAACTTGTTTACTAAATTAATTTTATTTCCTCTCGCATCGTAGAGTGTGCCGCGGTGCAGGATATATATATGTCCGTTAAGGATAATCTTTTTTGTTTCTTCTTCTGCCGCAATCATATCGAGTGCATCGTCTATCGGCCGCTCTTGGGTCAGGAGCAACAAGTGCTTTATCACAACGCACCCCGCCGCGTCAGAGACTGATGCTGAATATTCGCCCGCTTCTGCTAATACCAGATTTTCCCACCTTAAAGGCAAAGTGTCGGAATAAACAGTCAGGGTATCAAAATACTCCTGAGGCAACTCCACATAGACATTGAAGACATAGAGGTGAATAGAGTCAGTCTGACGAATATTTGCAGGCTCTTGTCTTTCAAAATGTTGCTCTACATTTCCTGCGCACAAAGTGTCGTTCGATACTATTGTATCTCTCGCCCATATTTGCTGTAGGTGGAAATAGAACCTCTGCTTACATTCATCCGTCGGCTCGTAAGTATAGGCGAAATCGCCGAAAGTAGCAATATCTTTTCCGCCATCGGGATATTCGGAATAGTGATAAGGCAACTGAGAATAATATATCTGCGCCGTGTCATACCGAGCCGGCTCGTCGGAATAGTAAATGCTGAAATAGCAAGTTGTACAAGTATCTTTCTCCTCTGTCCAATAAACACGCATGAATGTAGCCGGTGTGAACACTACCGTGTCGGCAATATGCAATATCTGCCCTGTGCATAGCGTAGTATCAAAATGCATTGTTTCATACACTATCTGTTGCTCTTCAAAGTGCAGATACACGAGCCTTTCGCAACCTTCTTCACTTACCGGCTGCAACGTATAATTGCCAAACTCAGCAAACTGTTCACCCTCATACGAGAGAGGCAGCGAAGAAGTTAACAAACGAACAGTATCGAATTCAGCAACGGGCTGCACAACAACGATATTGCAGAAAGTATATAGCACGGAATAATCTGTAGTCCACAGAGTGTCAACAAACTGCGCACTCTCCGCATAAAGAGAATCTCTAAATACAAAATGTTTACCACGGCAGAAAGTAGTGTCTATATAAGCTGAATCGTAGGTTATCGGATAGACATACTCTTCGATATGCAGTTTCACGAGTCTGTCGCACTTATCCTCTTCGGTTAGTATAATCGTCGTATCACCATAATTATCAAGAATATGCCCATAGTAATCATACGGCATCCTACTGATATGCAAAAGCAGACTGTCATACTCTGCCTCAGGTGCGGCACGGCTGATATTATAATACGCAACGAACTTAGTTTGCAGGTCTTGATAGCGATATTCGAATGTATCATTCTTCACCTCTGTTGCGCCTTGCATTGAGAAAGGCAGTCCCTGACAAACAGTAGTGTCAATCTGCACAGTGTCTTGATACCACAGTTGTTCTGTTGTCAGTTGCACTCGCTCGGCGCAGGTTTGATAAGTAGCATCGCTGAAAGTGAAAGTCTGTGTACCGAAGGCGGTAACTTTCTGCCCACGATAATCAAAACCGAGAGAGTCGTAATAGCAGTAAATTGTATCATACTGCAACTGAGCAGGGGTAAAATGTATGCGATAAGTCGTTATCGTCTCTTGCTTACCTTGCCAAGCAGAGGTAGAGAATACTGTATCACGGGTGTAGTTCTTCCCGTCAATACGCACTCGCCTGCCCTCACAAATGGTGGTATCGCGAACTATCTCAATCGGGTAAAGCAGCTCTTCCACATGCAGACGAATATCTCTGTCGCACTGACCTGAACGACGGAAATAGACCTCGTAATCGCCGAATCGGTTAATCTGCTGCGATCGCATTCCAAGATAATAGAACCCGAGCGAGTCGGCATGGCAGTTGATGGTGTCGTATTCCACTTCCGGTGCCGTGAAATGCAGTTGATACTCCGTTACGCCTAACTGACGAACATAATTGAGAGAGTCGTATCTGAGATAAACAGTATCTGCGAATACAGTATCGCTTGAATAGCGCAATCCGTTAATACTCTGCACTGAGCCTAAGCAATATGAGTTCTCTATTGTATCTTTGATATACTCAATCGGGCGCATAAACCACGCCTCAGCCAGCTTCGCCGAAGTATGGAAATGGAAATAAAGAGTATCTTTTGCCCTGTAGGCATTAAGCAGAGTGTCATAAGGCAATACCCACACATGCATAGAGTCGCGAAGTGTCTTCTGCATAAAAGGCTCTGCATCACATGACCCACGCCCCACACTCACAACAGCCGAATCGCCTCGCTCGCACACCCAACGCAAGAACTGACCGCGGGTATTGGGGTTGGCTGGCAGCATCTCATATACATTGTCCGCGTCGGAGATGACATAGGGCATATTGTAATAGACGGGCAGCGGATCTTCGCAAGTAGAGTGCGGACCTTTGTCGTAAGGCGTAACAATAAGTCTGCCATCGTGTCCTTCAGCCTGAGTTGTGCGAACATTAAGAGGCATATTGCCGAGTTGGGAAACGCTACCTCCGCCGAAACGAGATATTAATGATTGTATATCCGCATGATAAGAGCGATTAGCACCTATCCTTTGCGATAATGTGGCAGAATCTTGTGCACAACTGATAAAACCCTCCATCAACACCGATGAAGTAGAGAACCAATAAGCACTGAAACCGGCTGACACGGCACTAAGAGTAGACTCCCACCAATTGACGCCCTGAATAAGCGTATCTAATCCATAGTGGAATTGCAGACTATGATTGAGGCACTCACAGTAATAATCAACATAGCCGAGAGTATCGCGAATATAAGCGCACTCCTCGTCCGTAATCACAAATTTCTGCGGTTTCACCGGCACCTGCGCTTCTTCGCTTGCACGAGCGAGTGCGGGCACCTGCGCCCACGCACGCGTACAAAACAGCATTACGCACAGCAATAAACTCCGCAAAATTGCAATATTTCTATTATTTTTCACTTTCAACGAGCCAAATAAACTAAACTGATTTTGACACTCAATTTATCTCTGCTGCAATCAATTGCAACATGTTTCACAAATTATTTGCCACGTAACCTACCACCCTATGCGGGAGAGGGTACGCACAATTAACTTGCGAAATTACAACTTTTTCCCTATATATCAAAATTTTTGCCCTATTTTGTGCAAAAAAATAATAAATTATGTATTATTATTCAATACAAGGTACAGAAATCAGTTACAAATACTAATGCACGCGTGGGAAGTGAAGCCGTCGATTATTATTTCAAGGTTGGCGGGCAAAGATATATGCCGAAGATAGTCGGTTTCTTCTACCGCAGGCAGACTATTTAACAAGTCTTCATCATAGATGTCCTGCGCCCGTGCGAATGGGTCAACATTGATATAACCGACATTAAAAGAAGTCATATTTTGAAAGAAATGTGAGCCTTGTGAGGGGTCAATACGGAAGTCTGGCAAAGCACATTCGATGATAGCCTTTGCCTCGCTAATATCGCTCCACACAACCGGAACACCAAGAGAGTCAATAGAAGAACCCCATCTGCCAAACCCTATCAAGACATAGTTCCTCTTCTCAGAACGCATTTTTGCGTTCCATTGTTTGAGAGTCGAGGCTATCTCTCGCGTCTTCAACGGACTGAAAGCATCTTTCTTGCAGTAGATAACATCCCTCACTCCGCTCACCTCTCCTGTACCGAGGGCATTATCCGAAAGAATAAGCGGGTGTGTTTGGTCCACTTTATCCCAATCTACTTTTGCATTAAGCGCGTCGGCAGATATAGGGCGGATTTGTAACACATTGAAGACAGAAGCAGGTATGTTAGAAGACTGCGCTCCACTTGACAGATTAGCCGCTTGCTTTCCGATATTCGCCGCAAATTCAATCTCCACAGGCGTATGTATCTCCTGCGCCGCTATATCCAAAAGGCGTTTCAATATATCTGCGAGAGGGAATGTATTAAATTTGAGAATGGGGGCAAAAGTAATAAAGCGCGGCCCCTTAGGATAGCAGGAGTCCACAATTCGCTGATTTTCGTAGTCGTAAGTAGATGCCACATGGGTGAGTGAGGTAAACGACTCACAATCGTGAATACTGAGACGGGTAAGATTGACTGCATCATCGGTCGAAGTCTTGAAACGAAGAGGCTGCATATTCAAGGCGAGCATCGACTGCTGCGTCTCTCGCATTGTCAGATCAACTGTCGAGGTCTGAAGTACATGTTTCGGATATTTTGGTGAGAACCTCAGAACCTGCTCACCATCAACCACTACTTTACCTAAGCCGTACGCCACTTTCACTATTCCATCTTCCGCTTTCTCATGCCCGACGGGGTAAAAATTGATACTTCTTGCCACGCCTGATATGGTAGGAAAGAATAATCCTACCTGAGTGTTACCGTCCGCAGATTTAACTATCTGCTCTTCACCACACACCTCCTGCACTATAATCGCCATTTTCTCTTCTGATATGAGGTTTGCGGTGGAAGTAATATAACCTCTCGCGGCAGAGAAATAGACAGAGGCATACACGCTCTTTATAGCCTTACCGAGCAAGCGCAGTTGCTGATCGGCATTCTCCGTTGACGGTATCATATAAGTTGAATAAACACCGGCAAAAGGCTGATAATAAGAATCTTCTAACTTACTCGACGAACGCACGGCAAGCGGTTTTTTGCTCACTTCAATAAACCGCCTCAGAGCATCGTTCATATCCTGCGGGAGAGAAGCGGCAACAAACTCCGACAATATCTCCTCATCGCTCAAATCTGACTCGATAACATATTGCAAGCCATTATCATCGATGAAGCGATCAAAATATTCGGTGGTGATAACCATCGTTCTCGGCACAAGAACACGCACCCCTTCCCACTCGTTGAGCAGGTTATGCTTGTGCAATATATGATTTAAGAAAGCAAGTCCTCGCGCTTTGCCGCCGAGCGAGCCGCCACCTAAGCGGGAGAACCGCAAGGTGTCGTTAAAAGTGTCCTGGTTATACTTGGCTACAACGCCCTGAGATTGGTGAATACGATAATCGTGAATAAGACGGATATTATTTCGGCGAACATTTTCTATGTCACTATCGTCTTTTATCGTTAGTTTTCTAACCTCTCGTCCCACATCGAATATACCGCGTGCAAACAGCCATTTAGAGAGATAGTTATTGTCAGACAATCGCCTGAACGCTTTCGCGGGTATAGTAGATATTATTCGCTCAAAACCTTCAAGGTCATTCGCTCTCGCTATTTCCTTACCGTTGTTAGGGTCTATAACCACAAAATCGCCAAAGCCGAATTCCCTACCTATATATTCGCTCAGTCCGCGAGATAAGGTCTTGCTCGATTTAACCACAAATCCGGCACCGAGTTGCTTTGCTATCTTTCGCATCGACTCTTGCGATGACTGCATCAATATCGGCATCGTGGGTATATCCTGCCGTATGAGCCGACAGAGGTCAACGCCGGCATCCAGTTTCTCCGTCTGCGGCGGGTCGCCGCGATGCAACACAAACCCTATATCTGTTATAACACCGATGATATTCTTTGAATAACGGTGATAAATACTCACCGCCTCATCGTAGCATGTCGCCATTAGCACCTTCGGTCTGGCGCGTTTACGTAGCAACTGCTGCTGCTCGTTGAGAGCATCGCGAATTGCAATACTGTTTTGCTGTAGTACAAGGCGATACAGCAAAGGCAAATAATAGGAGTAATAGCGAACTGAGTCTTCTACCAGAAGTATTGCCCTAACGCCTTCTTCTAAAATATCGTAATCAGCGTTGAGTTTATCCTCAAGCAGTTTGATAATCGCTATAATAAGGTCAGATGAGTTATTCCAGCAGAATATATAATCGATTGATTCATTCGACAGATTCTGCCGCTCATATACTGTTTTCGAGAATGAAGTAAGAAGAACGATAGGTGTATCGGGTGTAAGCCTTTTCATATCACCGGCGAAAGCGAAGGCGTTCTCTAATTGGGCATTGTTCATCACCATAACAAGGCTGAACTGCTCACCTTCCCTCACGAGGTTAAGTGCTTCCTCCGTTGTTTCTGTCCTAACAATACTCGGAGGGTTGCTCAAGTTCAATTCGGCATACTCCTGCGCTATCTGAACATCAATCCTGCCGTCTTCGTTAAGTACGAAACTATCGTAATTATTACATACAAGCAATATTCGCTTTATTCTAACCGCCATTAGGCGAGTGATATCTGTATTCATGACTTATCCGTATTCAGTTCTTACTCATTGCCCGTTTTTCGGCAATATTATTGTCTCACCGTATATCACTTCCTGCTTAGTTCTTCTTGTAGTAATTCAGCGGCATCTTGAACGCACCCTGCGCAGTCGCGCAAGACGACCTTGGTATCAACACCTTTCAGCAAACGACATTGTGTTGCGCCGTTCCGCATCCGGAACTTAGTCATTATCGTATTCATGCTCCGCCGCGCCTCAATCCTGTCGTTTTTGGCTAACCCTAAGATTATACCTGCTCCGACTAATGCACCGCAGGTACCTTCAGCATTGCCCATACCCGTGCCAAAAGCAGCAGCAATATTGTTTGCTGTCGCCTCGTCTAATCCTACCATGTCGGCGTATGTCGTTACTACTGCCTGAGCACAGTTATGTGAGCCTGCTCTTTTCTTCTCCGCTGCTTTCGCCGGTAAAGATATATCACTCATAACTTACTACTTTTCTTTAACTTCCGGATATTTTATCCGGTGGTGATTCATCGATATCAGTTTATCGGTGAATACCTGCTTTATTGCTTGTATATCTTTGAAGGTGAGCGGGGCGTTGTCAAACTGATGCTCCGCCATTTGTGCTTCAATCATCGAATTCACCATCGCTCTTATACTATCTTCTGTCATATCAGTGAGCGAGCGACTGCGTGCCTCTACCGCATCTGCCATCATCAATATCGCTGTTTCTTTGGTTGAAGGTGTTGGTCCCTGATAGCAGAAGAAATGCTCGTTCTCCATAATATCGGGGTTCTGCCTGTCTTCCTCAGAGAGATTATTGAGCCAAGTATTGTAGAAATAGCGTGTCTTGCTCGTCCCATGATGAGAACGAATGAAATCTATTACCACTTCGGGCAAATCATTCTTCTTCGCCAACTCCACTCCATCGCTCACATGGCGAATAATTGTCTGCGCAGCATCAATGGGAGACATCTTAAGTAGCGGATTTTCCCCAGGGCGCTGGTTCTCCGTAAAGAAATGCGGAGCATTCAATTTGCCTATATCGTGATAGAGGGCACCCGTTCTGACGAGCAGTGCATTCGCCCTTACCCGCTTTGCAGCCTCCATCGCAAGATTACTCACTTGCAGACAATGTTGGAAAGTACCTGGTGCTTTCTCCGCAAACGAGAGCATAAAATCGCTATTTACATTCGTTAATTCAACGAGGGTTATTGAACTGACGAGAGAGAACATCTTTTCAAACACATAGATGAGTCCGTATGAGAAAACGACGAGCAGTGCATTTGCGAGGAAATAGACATATATTTGCCAATGCAGCATATCCGGACTACCCTTTTCTGCAAGGATAACGGCGGTGTAAGACACGCAGTAAGATATAAATATCCAAAATGCCGTTTTTGCCAACTGCGATCTCTCCGCCATATCTTTCAGGCTTGACACAGCCACCATACCCGCTATTATCTGAACAATCAGAAACTCGTACGGCACAGGAGCGAGCATAGCGCAGATAAAGATAGTAACGAGATGCATATAAAGGGCAGTGCGAGAATCATAGAACACCCGCGTGATAATAGGCACCCACGCAAAGGGGACTATATAGATACTCAATGCCGTATATCTCACCGCAAGACAAGCGGTAACGACAATAGAGGTGATAAGAATCGAAAAGAATAAAATGGCATGGTTATCATTGAAGATGTCGGGTCTGAAAACTAACAGGTAAAGTGACATCATCAGCACGAATACCACTATTATTGTTACCAACCCCGCTACTTGCCATGCTGCCTTATCTTTGTTGATTCCCCTCTCTTCCTCCGTCAGTTTGAGCGAGGCGATTATCTGCGCCGTTTCTTCCGTCACGATTTCGCCTCTATCGATAATCTTTTCTCCTTTCTGCACCATACCCGAATAAATTGCGAGTTCCGCAAATTTCTGGTTGAGGCGGGTTTTCGTAAGTAAGGTATCAAGAGTGAGGTTCGGAACAAGCAATTTATTAAGAGACAGCCTATTCAGCATTGACATATCACCTTCCGGCGAACCGGATAACAAGTTATTATAGGCAGTCTTAGGCGTGAAGCAGTAGTCAATGGGATATGCTGTGGCTACATGTTTATCGTTAACTATCGCAAGTTGCTTGTAACCCTCATTTTGTATATCCGACATATCTTGCGCCGACATTATGCCCTGCCTATATATCTGCTTGAGTGTGCTTGAAAGATATATTTGCTCCCGCAGAGTGAGAATATCTCGTGCCGGAACCAATATAGAGTCGATATATTGCGTTGTATTAGTATTGATATTGAAGTATGGCGTGAAGGAGCGCTTCACCAACGCCTTTTCCTCCGACACTTGTGCGTCTGACTTATAGATAGGAAAATCGTATGGCGCCGTAATCAATCCGTAAGCCCACGGCTTGCCGACCTCTACTTTTTGACGATAACCGGTTGTTATACGAGGGTAACAAATAGCAATTACTATTACCATAACCATCAGCACAACAATCTTAAAAAGATTTTGCGCAAAGGGAGTATGAAATTCTACTTTTTTCATCACTTATCTCTTATCACTGATGTGGCGCACCCGTCTTGCCACTCTGTTTGTATAATATCTCCGTCCTTCACTTGCGTCCTGCTTTTGAGCAGTTGCCCGTTTAAGGTCGTTAGGGTGTAGCCTTTTTTAAATATCCGCTCGGGCGAACAAATATTGATATTATTCTCATATACTGCAAGTTGCATACTCTTGCTTCTAATAATATTTATAAATGCCGACCTGAGGCGGAGAGCAATGCTGTCAGCTCTCTGCCGCTTGCGTTCTACGAAAGCGATTGCAGTGCGATGTAGGCGATTATCAAGTTCTACAAGAGAGGTCAGTTGTTCTGCCATTAATCCTATAAAAAACTCTGCTACGGCAGTCGGCGTTTTCAAACTTCTATATGCTACCATATCTAAAAGTGAGACATCTCTTGTATGCCCTATGCCCGTTATCACGGCAGTAGTAGAGCAAGCGCAGGCTACTGCAAGGTCGTAATCATCAAAACAGCTCAAATCTGTTGTAGCCCCGCCACCGCGGATAATAACAATAGCGTCAAAGCCTGCCTCTTGATTGATAGTTTTTATCGCCTCAATAATCGTTTTTGCAGCATTCTCGCCCTGCATTGCAGCTTCGAAAAGCGTTGTGTGAAAGGCAAAGGAGTAATTGTTTGATTTCAATTGATGTTCAAAATCTTGATATCCCGCAGCACTCTGCGATGAGATAACCGCTATGCGTTTAGGTAAGGTGGGAAGTGAGAGCAGTCTCTGCTTTTTGGTCATTCCCGTCTTCTCTAATTTGGCTATATTCTCTTGACGCTTCATTGCTATATCTCCAAGACTAAAAAGCGGGTCAATATCGTGAATGGTAAGACTGAATCCGTAAAGACGATGAAAAGAGACGCTAACCTGCGCAAGAATGCTCATTCCGGGCTGTAGTGTTCTATCTGTCGCTGCCGTAAAACGGCGGGACAAATCGTACCAAACATTTGCCCAGCAATTAGCACGAACCTTGGCTATATTACTCTCTATCAGTTCCATATAGCAGTGTCCGCCCGTGCGGGCAGACAAACTGCTAATCTCAGCCTTGACCCAATAGCGGTCAGGCAGATTATCGCTCAATATTAAGCCAACGGCTTCGAGCAGTTCAGATAGAGTATAAGTAATCAAAGTAGTGTATATAATCTGTTGCCGTCAATAATCTGACATTCGCTGTCGTGAAGCGGGATTTGAGGAGCAGCAACGCCGTCCCCTATTCTCAAACGCGGGTTAACCTCTATATGCATCTCGTCGAATAACTTTTCTTCTATGAGAGCATGCAGTATCTGTGCACCGCCTTCAACTAAAACGGAATGTATATTCATTGCTCCTATCTTGCGAAAGACATCGTGCAGGTCATCGGTATCATGCAGAATTATAGTTTTAGGGACATTAGTAAGATAGTGAGAAGGTTTGTCGGCATCGTGCAAAACGGTAAACGGGACATTTATTCTATGCCGTCTGTCGAGCACGATGCGGACAGGGTTTCTACCCTGCCAATGAGTGTTGGTCAGGTGAGGGTTATCAAGCAAGATGGTGCCGCTACCTACCATAATTGCCATATTCTCCGCCCGCATCTTATGCACTAACTGCTTTGTCTGCGGAGTACTGATAGCTAAAGGTTCTCCCGCATTAGTGGAGAACGTCTCCGAACGTTCTGAATTACATGTGCCTGCACATTCCGGTGCGTTGGAAGGGATATCTCGCTTGTAGTCAAGAAATCCGTCTGCCGTCTGCGCCCATTTGAGAATGATATAAGGTCGCTTGTGTTCATGCAGCATCAGAAAACGCCTGTTAAGATATCGACACTCTTTCTCTAAAACTCCAACCGTCAGTTCTATTCCTTCTTGTTGCAATCTTTCTATACCTCTCCCCGCAACTTGCGGGTTAGGATCTTTCATCCCGCATACTACTCTTTTGGGTCTTTTACTGACAATCAACTCAGCGCAAGGCGGAGTTTTTCCGTAGTGGCTGCATGGTTCAAGCGAGACATAGAGAGTAGCACTATGTATCTGTTCGCCGGTAACACCTTTCCGCTCTGCGTCAAGAAAGCAGTTGACTTCAGCATGCGGGCCACCGAATTTTTGATGCCAACCCTCTGCAAGTATAACACCTTCATCTGACACAAGTACAGCCCCAACCATCGGGTTAGGAGCCACATAGTACTCTCCAAGTTGAGCCAACTGAAGGCACCGCTGCATATATTGATTATCGTTCAAGTTGC
>CAKZZM010000050.1 GCA_937885465.1 uncultured Bacteroidales bacterium | reverse complement strand
AACATGGCTCACACAAAGGTCAAACTCAGATTCAGCAAGTAGAGTACTATAGTTTGGATGTAATCCTTTGATGCAGCCGAAGCCATAATATTGGAGTGTCCGTTACGCGTGGCAGCAGCGGTCATCGTCGGCATATTACGTAGAGAGTACCAACCCATCGGGTTCGGTACTCTCTACGTTTAAGAAATTGCCAATCAACATCGCGGACGAGCCGTCCGCGTCCCAGACGTTCTCCACTATTGAACGTTCGGAGACGTTCTCCACTACTTGACTTCTCCTTCCATTTGTAAGTACTTGTTATACCCTCTGTTGTTGATATGCCCTTTGCTTACTAAAGTTTCCCACCTCAGAGAATCAACAAGTTATTACTAATCTAACATATTCCCTGCATTGCTGAGCAGTTGCACCATCCGGTCGTACTCCTCAGGCGAGAGGTCAAGGAAATAGAAGTTGCGCGGGTCAACCGCTTGACCTTTATAATGCACCTCATAGTGCAGGTGCGGACCGGTTGACTTACCTGTACTGCCTACTAAGGCAATAATATCGCCCCTATTAACTTTTTGCCCTGGTCTCACAAGAATCTTATGCAGATGGGCGTATAAAGTATTATAGTCGTACCCGTGCGATAGTTCCACGCAGTTACCATAGCCTTGTCTCCAACCGGCAAACACCACTTTCGCATTACCGGTAGCATAGACATCCGTTCCCGTAGGTGCCGCAAAGTCAATACCGGCATGGAAACGGCGAGTGTGATAAACGGGGTCAACACGCCAACCGTACCCCGAGGCGAAACGCTTCAAATCCGTATTAAGCACCGGCTGAATAGCAGGCAGATTTTCAAGTCTTATCTCTTGCTGACGAGCATAATCAATTAATTCGTCGTACGATTTAATCTGCGAATAGACCTCATTTTCCAACAAATCTATTTTTCGCGTTAAATCAGACGCCAACTGTGAATCGGTAGCACGAGCAATAGAATCATAGTAAGAGGGAATAGAAGTTGAACCGAGTCGGGCAGAGATAGGAATAGGCTCTGCTTGAAGTATGGCACGATAGAGATTATCGTCACGCTGCTGAAGGTCAGTCAACACCTCTTGAATACGCTCAACACGAGAGTTAAGCAGCGCATTTTGGGCATTAAGAGCATCGTACTTCTGCTGGATCTGCTTCTCACGAGGAGAAGGAAAGAAAATGACATATAACACGAACATAACCACACCAAGTAATACCCCGAAAATAATAGGCCATGTTATCTTACGGAGGACATCCCGAAACCCTGTTTCTACCTGCTCCATAGCAAGCGTTACAGGATTGATATGGTAGTGCTGTTTTGCCATTATCGAAGTTGATGCAACAATAATCGTTACGCATCACTTACCATGCAGCAATTTCTGTGCCAAATCAGGACGCTTAAGTCGTTGAAGTTCTTTTCTAATAGACTCGCGCTCCGCTTTTTTGTACCAAAAGAAAAACTGCCGCTGACGCAATTTATCTTCTTTCGACTTGGCAACAAAGACGGGTTGAAGAGTATAGGGATTAAGACCTGTGTAATAGATTACGGTAGAGAGCGTCATAGGAGTCGGCGTGAAATCTTGAACCTGCTCTAACTTAAAATCCATAGATTTAGTTTTAATAGCAAGTTCTGCCATATCTATCTCGGTACATCCCGGATGAGAAGAAATGAAATAAGGAATAAGTTGCTGACGAAGATTATTCTCATCGTTTATGCGAAGAAAGAAGTCTCTAAATCGCTCGAATTGGTCAAACAATGGTTTTCGCATCAGTTGCAACACATGCGCTTCTGTGTGCTCCGGTGCGACCTTCAGCCTGCCGGACACATGGTGCCTAATCAGTTCTTCGCCGTAATCATTCGACATCAGATCGTAGCGTATTCCCGACCCGACAAACGACTTCTTAATCTGCGGCAGTTGATTAACCGACTTGTAAATATCAAGCAGAGGTGCAAAATCTTTATTTAAGTTAGGGCATATATTCGGTTGAAGGCAGGTGGGACGACTGCAACGCATACATATACTCAAGTCTTTTCCATGCATGCCATACATATTGGCAGAAGGTCCGCCCAAATCTGACAAATACCCCTTAAAATCAGGCAAATTGCATATTGCTTTCACCTCTTGAAGAATAGAGTCCTTCGAACGAGACACCACCTGCTTGCCCTGATGAGCGGATATGGTGCAGAACGAACAACCGCCAAAGCACCCTCTGTGAAGAGTTACAGAGAATTTTATCATCTCGTATGCGGGAATACGCTTACCATTGTATTTCGGATGCGGGAGGCGAGTATAAGGGAGATCAAAAGCAGAGTCAATCTCCTCCGTTGACATCGGCGGATAAGGCGGCTCTACCACTACGTAATAATGACCACTACTCTCCCCGCTTTTATCACGATCGAACGCATCCTCATCCCCTACACTATTACTGATATCACTCGAAATAAAATCTGCGAATGCCTTTTCCGTAAACGGCTCTATCAGTCTTCTGCCTCTCCAAAGATTCGATTGCTGCTCAATATACTTAAAATTCTCTGCGTAATGGCGTTTGCTCTTGAGACAGTCCTCGTATGAATGTAGAGTTACGGCATCATCGGATATAGATTTAATAAGAGCCTTATCGCTTGTAACGTATGCCGTCTGTTCTACTCCTTGTAACGACTCTAATGACGCTGCCCTACGAGCCAACTCACGCATCGCCCTCTCGCCCATACCATAGACCAACACATCTGCCCGAGAAGTAACGAGAATTGACGGCAGCAACCTATCCTGCCAATAATCGTAGTGACACAGACGACGCATCGATGCTTCTATTCCGCCTATAACAACAGGAACATCAGGATAAAGAGTTTTGAGTATGCGAGCATAGACTGAGGTGCAGTAATCGGGTCTCAAACCTGACTTACCGTCAGGCGTATAAGCATCGTCCGAACGACGACGACGATTAGCAGTATAATGATTCACCATCGAATCCATCGAACCTGCCGTAATGGCGAAGAAGAGACGCGGGCGACCTAACTTAGTGAAATCACGCAGGTCACCATGCCAATCGGGTTGAGGGACTATAGCAACACGAAAACCTTCAGCCTCAAGCACGCGACCTATAACAGCAGCACCAAAAGAAGGGTGATCAATATATGCATCACCGGAAAAGAGGATAACATCTACATAATGCCATCCTCTTTGCTCTATCTCTTTCTTTGTTGTAGGAAGCGGTATCATCGGGCTGTTGTCAGAACGAGGGATAAAGAACGAGCGGGTAAAACACTAACAAAGGACGATGAGACTATTCGATTATCAAGCCTAATTCTGTACGCATATTTTGCAGTTCAGGATTAAGTTGCAGAAGCACATTCATCTTCTCCTCGGCAGTATAAGCAACAGTCGTTTGCTGCTGTTCCTCAACCCCTACCTCAAGTTGTATTTGCCCGTTATGCAATTGCTCTTTCAAGAACCTGAGCATACGAGAGTGCTGCGCACTTATCTCCTCCTGCAAAATTTTATTCGGCAGTTGTACCTCATAAACGAGTTCACTCTTTTTCTTTATGCTGATATTTGAGAGCAACGCAAGGTTTATCTTATCATTGGCAAATAATTGCCTGCACATAAGTTTCCATGCGTCAGCCATTTGCTCCTCCGTAAAAGGGCGCTGATTGTCAGTATTAATGTTAGCGGGTTGTGAAGATGGCTGCACTGATGCAGACTGCATAACACTCGCTTGCGCCGCACTACTCTGCATCGGAGGCATAGTCGGTATTGTAGGGATACCCGGTAACGGTGAAGCCACATTCGGCTTCGCTTGAGGTGCCACATTCGGCTTCGGTTGAGGTGCCACATTCGGTTTCGGTTGAGGAGCTACATTCGGTTTCGGTTGAGGTGCTACATTCGGCCTCGGTTGAGCAGGAATATTAGGCAGCGGTTGAGGTTGTTCGGCAGACTGTGTTACTGCTTGTGCTTGCACAAACGAACAAAGGCGAACAAGCAGCAGCTCTACCGTCAAACGCTTATCACGAGCCGTACGATGGTTGAACTCCGCTGTACTTACCGCATCAAGCACCTTAAAGAGCCACATTGCAGAGCAAGATTTAGCCTGCTGAACATATTGCGCCCGTATTGACTCGCTCGTTTCTAATAAAGAGGCGGTCTGAGGATCTTTACTGACAAGTATATCCCTCAGATGAGAGGCAAAGCCGGATAGGAAATTAGCAGAATCAAAACCTTTCTCCAAGATTTCATTCAAGAGTAGCAAAGCAGCACTTATATCACCTGACAAAATAATATTAACGAGGCGGAAATAGTAATCAGTGTCAAGTACATTCAGTACTTGTATCGTTTTCTCATAGGTGATATTGGTCAAACCTTCAGCATCGGTGCAGTAAGTGGCTAACTGATCAAACACGGAAAGAGCATCTCGCATACCACCATCAGCCTTCTTTGCCACAACTGCAAGAGCACTATCCTCTACAGTATAACCCTCAGTTCGTGCAACATACTTAAGATGCTCTATGATATCACTAACTGTTATTCGCGAGAAGTCGAACACCTGACAACGCGAGAGAATAGTCGGCAAAACCTTGTGTTTCTCCGTTGTCGCCATAATGAAGATAACATGTGCAGGCGGTTCTTCCAGAGTCTTAAGCAAAGCATTGAAAGCAGCAGTCGACAGCATGTGAACCTCGTCAATCACGAACACCGAATACTTGCCGTCCTGTGGCGGAATAAGCACCTCTTTAATAAGATCACGAATATTATCCACAGAGTTATTCGAGGCGGCATCGAGTTCGTGATAATTGAACGACTGCTGCGCATTGAACGACTTGCAACTATCACATTCGTTGCAAGCATCACTCTCAGGAGTAAGATTTTGGCAATTTATAGTCTTCGCAAAGATACGGGCACAAGTCGTTTTGCCGACACCGCGAGGACCGCAAAAAAGATAGGCATGCGCCAAATGATTAGAACGAATAGCATTGCGAAGCATCTCGGTCAACGAACGCTGACCGACAACCGACTCAAAAGTTATCGGACGATATTTACGCGCTGATACAATATACTGATCCATTTATAAAAAATATGTCAAAACCAACTAAATATGAAAATCGGCAGCAATCGAAAATTTCCCGCTTTCCGTATTACAATCCGGTAAAATCTGCGGGAAATAATGAAGCATCATCTTCTCAACTTATTATCAATCTTTTGTATTGTCCTTCTCAGCATCGGATTTATTTCCGCCTGTTCGCTTATCGTGTTGCACGAGTGCAGAACAGTAGCATGCGTCCTGCCGCCGAAATAGTCGCCTATATCTTGCAACGAGAGAGAAGTCAGTTGCTTTGCCAAATACATCGACACCTGCCTTGCGATACTTATCTCTTTCTGCCTTGACGGACCTATAATCGCCTTTTTATCCAACCCGAATTCTGCCGCAACAGCATCTACTATATCATCTAAATGCAATTCGTGAGAGTTGGTCTCTACTACATTTCCGACCACCTTTTCCGCCAGATTCAGGTCAATTTGCGAATCCATAAGCGTGGAATAAGCCAGCAGAGAAGCCAACACTCCTTCAAGGTCGCGCACATTATCGCGCACATTCTCAGCAATAAAAGAGATCACCTCATCGGGCAAATCAATGCCGTCACGCTGCATCTTGTTTTTGAGGATATCCCGCCTGAGAGTGTAATCGGGTTTGCCCATCTCGCCTTGAAACCCCCATTTGAATCTGGTAAGAAGTCGATCCTCTATATCTTTAATCTCTATCGGCGGGCGATCGGATGTCATCACTATCTGCTTATTCGACTGATGCAAGTAGTTGAAGATATGGAAAAACTGCTCCTGCGTCTTCTGCTGAGTTTGCCCTGCAAGAAACTGCACGTCGTCAATCAGCAACACATCTATCGTCTGATAAAACTGCAAGAAATCTGCCACCCTGCCCGTCTGACCTGCGTTCATATATTGAGTCTTAAACTCATTTGCAGAGAGATATAGAACTCTCTTCTCAGGATAAAGCAACTTAACCTGATTGCCTATCGCATTCAGCAAGTGAGTCTTGCCCACCCCGCTGCCTCCATAAATAAATAGCGGATTGAAAGTGTTCTTACCCGGTACTTTGGCTGCCGCGAGACTGACCGAACGAACAAGTTTATTACAATCTCCAAGCACAAAACTCTCAAAAGTATAATTACTGTTAAGGCGACTATCGAACGATTCCTCTACTTGCGTCTGACTCACCTTCTTCGACAAGGACGAGCTGCCGAGAACCTCATTGCGAGTCTGCTCTTGTTGCACCTTATCGCTTACCACACGAGTGTCGGCACCCGAATGGCTGTCAATCAAAATGTGGTACTCCACATAAGTGTCTGAACCGAAAACCTTAAAAATAGCAGAAGCAAACTGACGTATATAATTATCTTCAATATAATCTGCTACCGCATAACTCTTGAGTTGCAGAACGAGAGTCCCGTTACTAAACTCAACAGGTTGAATAGGCAGGAACCAAGTCTTAAATGCAGACTCAGTAAGACTCTTCCGCAGCAGACTCAAACACTCATCCCAATATGACTGTAGCGACCTTTGCATTAATTTTCCTTTTTACCGAACAGCGAGAAGTGAACATATCTTTTGGGATGAGCCTTAAGGTCAGTCAGCAGGCTGTCAGCCGACAGCACTGTATTATTAAGACTCACATACAATTCTTTATCATTAATAAGCATACCAATGGTGCCATCCGTCGAATTAACATTCTGCAAAAAGGTATTAACGCCATTGACTGTCGTATCTAACTTCAGTATCACCCCTCTCAAATCAGCATCCGCTATATTCGACGACACCTGATGCAAATCGCTAACTATAAACTTAATGCTATCAATCAGAACAGGCAGTTCGTCAGCAAGTATGCCGTCAACCTTTTTGGTTATGGTCTTAGTATTCTCTATTGTAGCATCTACATTGCCGAGTATCGATTTCAACTGCTGCTCATCTAACGCCCCTTGAACAACCGCCAAAATACTATCAAGGCTATGCAGAATCGGATCCATACGCTTTGCAAGAGCAGCCGTTACACCCGAAATTATATCAGGCTCTATCTGTGACGGCAAAGTGTCACCCGACAGATAATATCCGTTCACCTCAACCGTAGGTATTCTTAACTCCAATGCCTCACCACTGATAAGCCCGTCTGCAACAAGAGCCACAGTTGAACCATAAGGTACTTCTATATCACGATTAATGGAAAATGTAACGGTAAACGGACAATCAAGAGAAAAATCGTAACTGATCTTATCAACAATACCAACTTTGTATCCTTGCACATACACAGGCGACTGCTCCACTAACCCGTTCATCTTGCTAAAACGAACAACATACTCGTTCGTCTTATGAAAGATATTTATGCCCTTCAAATAGTTAAATCCGAAATATAAAAGAAAAGCGGCAATAATGGCAAGAATTGCCACTCTATATTCTTTGGCGTGCTTCATCATTCAACTGCTATTATTCAAAAGATATAATCCAAGTTAACCGCAAAATTAGTAAAAAAAACTGACATACCCAAACTTAAACAAAAAATAATAAAAAAACTTTCAAAGCACTCTGTTGTGCCTTGAAAGTTCTATATATTAACACACTATTACCGTCCGCTAATTAGTGAACACACACTGACACTTCTTTAAGTCTTTGTACTGATGCTTATATACCTGCTTCTTCTCACCGCCTATGTTATACGAAAGGCGAATACCAACGCTCAAATAGTTAAATTTTCTCACTAACTGAGTCTGCGTATTCTCCGGCGAGATAGCCTGCAGATTATACGCCTGCAAAACTGAGTTGTGTTCCCTTACATTATAAGGCAGAGACGCATCAATAGGATCGTTTATCCACAGAACCGCAGACTTATACGGTGCCAACTCGTTCACCTTCGGGTTATGCCTATGAAGGAAAGGAATTGCATAATCGGCATACAGACCTATACCGAAACTTGATTTCTTTGAAATGGGTATATAATAATCAATGTCCGCCGATGCGAATATATTTATCGCATAATTCTCCAATGCCGATGTGCCTGTTACGGGAGCAGTGAAAGAGAAATATCTTGAATCGCTTTCCCCGTTATGGTCAAACACCTCTTCCTGACCGCTAACCGTTACACCATACTCAGGATAAAACACACTCACATCCACATCCGTCAGTTCTTGCTTAAAAGTAGTCTTCAGCGGGATGGCTATTTTCGGACCGAGGAAGATGGCAAAATTGCCAAAATGCAGAGCTAACTGCAAAGGCACCGATGCGTACATCTGATTATGGGCTTCCGTCAGATTGGCAATAGTATAACTTATTATCATCGGACTGCCGCCGACGCCCATCATACCCGGCATAGAATAATCGGTAACCTGATAAGAGTCCGCATAATTCTGCGCATTAAACTTACTCTGCGCATAATCAAATGACACACCACCACGGAAACCTACAACATGCTCGGAACGATAACTGAACAATAGATCTATACCTAAATCATAACTCAGCTGCATCTTGCCGAAATCACTCTGATACATAAGCGACGAAGCACCTCCCCGAACCGACATCTCAAAACGAGGCTGAGCATTCACAGAGAGTATAACAAACAACGACAATAATGCCGGTAATAAAATTTTAAGAGAAATATGTTCCGTTTTTACAACTCGCATCACAAAATACAGAATGTTGGCAGTCTAACTCACGGCGTATTTGCTGAGCAAAAAACCACATTTTTACCATTTCAACCGACAAAGGTAGTACTTTTTCTTTATACTTGCAAATTTTTTGCAAAAAAACTTGATTTTTTTATCGTTTCATTACCACATACATCACTACAGGTGCCCCAAACAGTGCAGAAATGGTAGAAATAGGCAATGGATACGTTGCAGAACAACAAATAATATCACAAAGCAATAGCAAATCCGCACCAAGCAAAATAGAGGCGGGTATCGATATCCGGTGATTAGAGGTGCGAAACAGCCCTCTTGCAAGGTGAGGTATAGCAACACCAACGAAAGAAATCGGACCGCAAAAGGCGGTTATTCCGCCGGCAAGCAATCCCGTTGCCAGAATAATCGTAGTCCGTACTGCCTTGACAGGTACACCTATCGTAGTCGCATAATCTTCACCGAGTTGCAACCCGTTCAACGCCTTAACAAGCACCACCGCCAATATCATTCCCACCACCCACACAGGCAGCAGCACGACCATCTCACCCCACCCCACAGCGGACAAAGAGCCTAATGTCCAAGTGATAAACAGTTTCAAAGAATCAGGGTCGGCAAAATTCTGCAACACATTGACTAAGGCACTCGCAATCGCACCTATCATCATACCCACGATAAGCAGCGTAACATTATCCCTCACCTTTGCAGACACAGCCAACGAAAGCAGTAGTACCAACGTTGCACCTATAATTGCGAACAATACCGTAGCAGCCGACGATACGGAAAAACCGATTGCAGAACCGAGAAAAACCAATAATGCCACACCTAATGTTGCCCCGCTTGACACACCTAACACCGACGGACCTGCCAACGGATTGCGGAATAAAGTCTGCATCAGCAATCCGCTGACCGATAACGCCGCACCCGCCAAAATAGCCGTAATAGCACGAGGCAAACGAATACCAATCAGAATAGAATGAGCTATACCCTCTGTCCATAACGCAGAAAAAGGTACTGAAGCAGCACCCGTAAACATATCTGCCGCTAACAACGCCACCATCAGTAGCGACAGAATAGCAAATATCAGTATTTCGCGTCTCAATCCGAACGCAAAATTACAATTTTATTTGTATATCCGCAAAAAAAGCATTAATTTTGCACAATAAAAAATCAATCATACAATGTCAGTACACACACAAACATCTAAAGTAACCACCTCTGTTATTCGGAATATGAAAGCTAACGGCGAGAAGATTGCCGTGCTTACCTGTTACGATTATACCCTTGCCCGCATAGTTGACCAAGCAGGAATAGATATTCTTCTCGTCGGCGACTCAGCAAGTAATGTCGTTTGCGGAAATCAGACCACCTTACCCATCACCACCGATGAGATGATTTTCCTCACCAAAGGTGTCGTTCGTGCAGCAGAGCACGCTCTCGTTGCAGTTGATATGCCCTTCGGCAGTTATCAGACATCAGAAGAAGAGGCACTAAGAAATGCCGTTAAGATAATGAAAGAGTCGGGCGCAGATGCCGTTAAGATAGAAGGTGGCGAAGAGATACTGCCGATTATCCGACACATTATTCAAGCAGGTATTCCCGTTTGCGGGCACCTCGGCCTTACGCCTCAGTCCGTTAATCAATTCGGCGGATATGGTCTTAGAGCCAAAGATACTACCGAAGCAGAGAAACTGCTGCGAGATGCCCAACTGTTAGATGCCGCCGGCTGCTTCGCTATCGTCTTGGAAAAAATTCCCGCTGCACTTGCCGAGAGAGTAACAGCAGCTGTATCCGCAGCTGTGATAGGTATAGGCGCAGGTGACAAGACTGACGGACAAGTGCTCGTTTTGCACGATATGTTAGGACTTAACGCCGGCTTCAAGCCTAAGTTCCTGCGACTTTTCGCCCAACTTAAAGACAATGTTCATAACGCCGTAACAGACTACATCACCGCCGTAAAAGACGGCACCTTCCCTAACGAAAACGAGAAATACTAAATCTCACGCACTATCTCGAGGCGATAGCAAGAGATAGTACAGAATAACGGCATTGCCTTACAGGGTGGAACACCGCCATCGCCCGCTGCATAGTCGAACCTGTTGTAACAACATCGTCTATCAGCAACACATGCTTACCTCGGAAATCTTCCGCATCGCGCAACGCAAAGATATCCTTCAGAGCTAAACGCTCCTCATCACTCATAAAAGCCTGCTGGGCATTATTCACCACGCGAACTAAATGCTTCGTATCAAGTGCTATGCCCGTTTTTTCCGCAACACCGCGGGCTATCCACTCCGCCTGATTATACCCTCGCACACGAAGACGATGGGGATGAAGAGGCAGAGGAACAAGATAATCAATATCATCAAAAAAAGTTGAGCCGAGCCATTCCTCTGCTACCATCTTGCCTAACTGTAACCCTATCTCCGGTCGCCCACCGTATTTCATCTCGTGAATGGCATTGCTAAACGGCGTATCTCGTTTGTAATAACAAAAGGCTCCACCTCGCACTAATTTATCGTCCTTAGCAAATAGTTGCTCCAACCTGTTTTCGCGCTTTATATGATGCTCCGTGCGTGGAAGAGTCCCGATACACCGGCGGCATAACTCATCCTCATCCGTCATCAGCACATCCCCGCACATCGGACAGACATGAGGATTAATAAGATGCCACAACGACTTGATAAGAAAAAATTTTTCCACTGTATGAAAAAGTGATAATTTATTTGTTAATAACGGCAGGTCAGGAGTTGCACAAGTTGCTTATCATCGTATTCGGGAAATAGTGGCTTAGTATCTGCTCACACGAATAGCCTTTATCCGCCATCACCGCAGCACCTATTTGGCACAAGCCCACGCCGTGCCCCCAACCTTTACCGTTAAGCACAAACTCATCCCCCTCTTTCTCCACATCAAACGCTGATGAGTATAAGTGTGAGCGACTCAACACTCTTCTAATCTCCAACTCCTTACCCACCACCAACGAACCGCTCGTACCCACAATCTCCATCTCATATATCCTCCCGCTTTGCCCTCGTTTAAGCGGCTTCAACTCTAAAATGTTCCCCAAGTTCACGCCCGTTTTTTCTTTGACGACAGCTGATAATTCCCCTACCGAATACCGCACCTGCCATTGATAGAAATCGGTCGTCTCAAGATCATAACCGTTCAACACCTCAGCAAGTATCCGTTTGTCATTCACGTTGCAAAACGACTGTCCGCCCGCTGTCGGAGAATCTTCTACCGACACAAGATACGAATAATCTCTATCAGCCCACGCTGTGCTGAATAACTCCGTTCTACCTCCACAGCACTTATAAAACCTCGTATCACATATCCTCCCCTCATTATCCGTCAGCACCTTCCCCCACGTCTGCTGAATAGCCTTCCTCACATTTGCTTCCGCAGTCGACACCCGCGTTAAACCCTGATATCTTTGACAATGATCATCAGAGCAGAAATCAAAATTTCTATGCGACTCTCTCTCATACCACACTATCCTGCGATAGATATAGTGTTGATCACCTTTATTAGCGACAGGATGATAAGTATCTGCATTCGAAAAGAGGCTGCAACCGCTCATGTTCTCTTCCGCCACCTTATTCATAGTCCACGAACGAGAAATAATAGCATGTACCTTCAGCAGTTCCGGCGATGAAGTGGCAGACATCTCCGATGAGATAACCGAAGTAAGATAATCTTCTACTCCTATCTGATTGATTGCAGTGATATTATCATTCGCTGTAGGCAGGCCTGTAATAGTAGTCCTTTCAACAATAAGTCTCAATCCGCCTGAAAACACCTGACTCTCACATCTCTGCCAATGAAAACCGACACCTATCGTAACACCGTGTAGCACAAAAGTGCAATTTTCCTCAGTCGGTACAAACACTAACTCCTGCCATGCTCTACCATTCCAATAGATATGCCCGAGTTTTGCTCTTACTGACTGCCTACCGCAGCATACCTCATCCCCAAGCCTATACTTGCCGACGAGAGTAAACTCTACTGTCGGAGCCGACATTATGCCTATTTTTAACTGATATTGTTCCTTCATTTCAACAACACTTAGCAATAAATAAAAAAGTGACGGACGCGCCTATTCCCTGTAGTTCGAGGTAGGGTAACCTTCCAAAACCTTGCCTCTACGCGCCCGCCACTAAGTTATTTGTCATTTAAGCATTATCGCTTGAGCATCGCAATTCGTGCCTTCAACTCCCACGTTCTAATCTTATCTTTATAGAAATTGTTATTATTCAATGCCGTCACATCACAATCTGCATCGGAGTTATCTTCCCAACGGCGACAATTATATATAGGTTCATAAATACGCCCTATCTGATATTCGCGGCTAATCCTAAGTCCTACCGCATAATCTTCACCATATTTAGTTGTCGGGAAATTTATCTCCCTCAGCAGCGGCGTATAGAAACCTCGCGGTGCGCCAAGCCCGTTTATTCGCAAAGCATTATTCCTGCCGTTGTCCGGAGTCCATTCCTTATGATCAATAACGCCGGGCGGAATAATATCACCGTCAAAATTTGTCATTCGGTATGTACCGACAACCATAGCACAATTTTGCTCATGGAAAGCATCTATAAACCGCTGCACCGTTGTCTCGTCAAAATAGGTATCATCCGAATCGAGTTGAAGAGCAAACTTACCGCATTTGGGATGATGCAAGGCGGCATTCCAATTCCCGCCTATCGCATGCCATGATTTATCTTGCGCGATATACACAACCTTATCGTCCCCGAGAAACGACTTAATCACATCCACCGTACCATCGGTAGAGTTATCGTCCACAACTATCACATTGTACTTATATTCGTCCCTCACCTTCTGCGATAAAGCCGATTTTATAGCATCGCCTATCGTACGAACTCTATTTTTGCAAGGGATAATCACCGATGCCTCATACTCAAACCCTTCAACCGAAAAATCCACATCCTTGAACACGGGCTTCAAATATCCGCCTATTTCTTTCAAATGTTCGGTAACAGCCTGCTCCATCTCTATCTGCACCGCCCTGTTCTTCGGGTCAACATAATCAAACTGTTTTTCTCCCGACTTGCGAGTATCTGACTCTATATCGTAGTACAGATACTCATTGATATGCTCCAATGCACCTCTCTGCGACACCTTCAACCGCAAATCATATAGTCCTGCAAAACGATAATCAACCGTCATTCTGCCGACCGCTTCTTTCAATGCCTCACTTCGGAAAAAGAGTACCGAACCGAAATCGAAATCATCCCTCAAAGAACCTAACTGATAATCGATAACAGGAGCCATAACGGAAATATCGCCCGCCTTATTGAAATGGTCGGAATAAACCATCGCTGCCCCCGTATCCTCAATCAGTGCCTGCATCCTCTCCAACGCAAAACGCACTAACGACAACGAGGTATATTTAGTATAAACAAGAGAAAATTTCGCATCCGAATGACGAGCAATATAACGAATACTCTCCGTCGAGCGCACATCTGCTTTGAGAAAGTATATATCGTTTACTAACGGCTCACAACGAAGATTTGCCACCGTCTGCCTGACCTGCTCATCCGAGCTATACGGAATAAAACAATTAATACTTGCCATACGATTTTCAAATGCGCTTCTATATAACAAATCTCTTATATACCGCCTTGTTACAGTCGTGAGCAGGGACGCTCGCGCTCCTAAAAGACACTGCAAAAGTAGTAAAATTTTACCAGATACCAAATATTGTTGGTTAAAAAGATAACAAAAAATGACATTTTTCGTAAAAAAAAGAAATTTTATTAAGAAAATATATGCAAATTTGAATAAAATTTGCTATCTTTGCAGTCGTATAGTAGTGAAGCCCTACCTGTGCTTCACGCGAGGCACAGGAGTGCCTCGCTACTATGAATGCCTCGCTACTACGAGAGCAGCAAATAACAATAGTGGAGAACGTCTCCGAACGTTCCGGTAGTGGATAACGTCAAAGAACGTTCAGACTTAAAATTTTGTTATATAGAAGCAACAACTCTTCATTTATCATTCATAACTTATAACCCACTTATCACTCCTATGATTTTATTAGCAGATAGCGGCTCTACCAAGACTCAGTGGTGCCTTATGGCAGCCAACGGACAGTATTCAGATTTCTTTACCGATGGAATCAACCCCTTTCAGCAGACATCCGATGCTATTCGCAACACCATTCAAGTGCAACTCCTGCCGCAGATAGCGCAACACTTGTGGGCCGGTACCATCACCGACATCTTCTTCTACGGAGCGGGGTGCACTCCCGAAAAGAAAAAATTCGTTAAAATGGCGTTGCAAGCATGTTTCAAGAAGGCTGAAATAACCATTGAAAGCGACATCTTAGGTGCCGTATATGGTCTGCTTGGCAATAAAGCCGGCATCGCCTGCATATTAGGCACAGGGGGAAACTCTTGCTACTATGACGGCAAAGAGATAGTGAAAAATGTTCCCGCCCTCGGATATGTTATTGGTGACGAAGGCTCAGGTGCCGTACTCGGCAAACGATTAGTCGCTGATCTTTTGAAAAACCAACTCGGCGAAGACTTAAAAGAGAAATTCCTCTCTACTTATAATATCACTCAAGCCGACATCGTTGAACACGTCTATCGTCAACCGTTCCCGAACCGCTATTTGGCGAACTTGTCGCGCTTCTGCGCCGATAATATCAGCGAACCGAGAATATATAAATTAGTGTATGACCACTTCGACTATTTTGCCAAACGCATTCTCCCGCAATACCCACCCTCACCCGTCTGCTTTGTAGGCTCTATAGCTTTCTACTATCAAGATATTCTTAAAAAAGTGCTTGCCGACAACGGCTTCGAAATAGGCATTATCCTGCAATCGCCGATGGAAGGCATACGCCGCTATCACGAAAAAGATATCAAACCAAGCCTATAAACCCAAGTTATAAGTAATAGATAACAAAAGGAGAGACGGTGTATTTCACCGTCTCTCCTTGTATTCCCCGACACCGTCGCATGACCGACCGGGACTTAACTATAGCGTCTTCTGTACCTCAATGGTTTCGAACGCCTCTATTATATCCTTTTCGATAATATCGTTATACGAGCGAATAGAGACACCACACTCCTGGTTTGTAGCCATCTCCTTGACATCGTCCTTCTCGTGTTTCAGCGAAGCCAGATCACCGGTAAAGATTACTATACCATCACGGATAACACGCACCTTATTAGTTCTTTTTATCTTACCCTCTCTTACTATACAGCCTGCCACTGTTCCGACCTTAGTGATATGGAAAGTGCGCAAAACTTCAAGTGTAGCGGTTACCTCTTCCTTGGTCTCCGGCGCAAGCATACCCTGCATAGCAGCCTTTACCTCCTCAATAGCATCATAGATGATAGAGTAAATGCGGATATCCACATCCTCATTCTCCGCCATCTTCCTTGCCGTACCGGTAGGACGAACATTAAAGCCAATGATAATAGCATCTGATGCCGCTGCAAGCATAATATCAGAATCGGATATTGCGCCGACAGCCTTGTGAATAACATTAACCTGAATATTCTCTGTTGAGAGTTTGATAAGAGAGTCAGATAATGCCTCTGCCGAGCCGTCCACATCAGCCTTAACGATGATATTCAATTCCTTGAAGTCGCCTATTGCCAATCTTCTACCAATCTCTTCCAAGCCCACATGCTTCTTCGTGCGGATAGCCTGCTCCCGTTGCAATTGCTCGCGCTTTGCAGCGATATCCCGCGCCTCTTGCTCAGTAGGAATAACATTAAACTCGTCACCTGCCTGCGGAGCACCATTGAGACCGAGTATAACAGCGGGTTCACCCGGCAACGCCTCCGTAATCTTCTGATTACGCTCGTTGAACATAGCCTTTATCCTACCGTGATAAGTACCTGCCAGAACCACGTCGCCCATGTGAAGAGTGCCGTCTGCAACAAGCACCGTAGCCACATAGCCGCGCCCCTTATCAAGTGATGACTCTATTATTGAACCTTTGGCACGACGCTTAGGATTGGCTTTCAAGTCAAGCAACTCTGCCTCAAGCAGCACCTTCTCTAATAGTTCGAACACGCCGGTACCCTTTTTAGCAGATATATCCTGACTCTGATACTTACCGCCCCACTCTTCTACAAGAAGGTTCATATTCGCAAGTTCTTCCTTGATCTTATCAGGATTAGCACCGGGCTTATCGCATTTATTGATAGCGAAAATCATCGGCACACCGGCAGCCTGGGCGTGAGATATGGCCTCACGCGTCTGCGGCATCACGCCGTCATCTGCCGCCACGATAATAATAGCTATATCTGTTACTTTCGCACCACGGGCACGCATAGCAGTAAACGCCTCATGCCCCGGAGTATCAAGGAAAGTGATATGCTGACCATTCTTCAGCTGCACATTATAAGCACCTATATGCTGCGTTATACCGCCCGCCTCACCGGCGATAACATTGGTGTTACGAATATGGTCAAGCAACGATGTCTTACCATGATCGACATGTCCCATAACGGTAACAATCGGAGCACGTGGTTGAAGGTCGGCATCGGTAAACTCATCTTCATCATCCGCTATTGACTCAACAACATGAGCACTGACATATTCGGTCTGATAACCAAACTCTTCTGCAACGATATTAATTGTTTCGGCATCCAACCTCTGATTTATGGAAACCATGATGCCGAGTGACATACAGGTACCGATGATTTTCGTAACCGGTACATTCATCATCACAGAAAGGTCGTTAGCAGTAACAAACTCAGTCAGTTTAAGCACCTTACTCTGCGCTGCCTCTTGCGCCATCTCTGCCTCTTGACGGTTGCGAATCTGCTCGCGTTTCTCCTTTCTGTATTTAGAGGCATTGGTCTTACCGTGACTGCCTTGCAGACGAGCGATAGTATCTTTTATCTGCTTCTGTACCTCTTCGTCATCGATCTCAACACGAATACCTTTCTTAGCAGTCTTCTGCTTACCTTTTTGGTTCTTCACATCGTTGATATCGACCTTCCCCTGCTTGATACGCTCTCTCTTGCGCTTGCCCACACCTTCCTTGTTGGCATTATTGCGCTGAGACTCAGCCTGACGGCGCTCCTCACGCTCTTTCTTCTTCTCCTCCTTAGTCTTTGACTTCGGGTGAGTAGCCTGATTGAGTGAACTCAAATCAATCTTTCCGACAACGACCGGAGTCTTCTTCAACTGTTTCTTAACGAGAGAGAACACCTCCGCATTTTTCTTCTTATTATTTTCCTCAGCCTCAAGCCTTTCTTCGCCGACAATCTCATTGCTCACATCATCTTGCTGCTCATGTCCGGCAATATCCTCTTGAAGGACTTCCTCTTCTATATTCTCTTCTTGAGGCGCGTCAACGGCAATCGCTTTCTCTTCCTCAACTTCATCTGCCTTGTCCACAGACTCCGGCTTAAGTTCTGCCTTGGCTTCAGAGATATTCTGAGCCTCACTTTCAGCAACAGACTCAGCCGCCTCAGCAGCAGACACTTCAACCGCCTTTGTCTCAACATCTTCCGTTCTCTCCTCTGCCGGCACTTGCTTACCCGTCTGCAAATTGATCTTACCCAACACCTTCGGCTTCTGCACAGGGTGCAGCACATCCGGCTCTGCGGAAGGCTCTACAGATACCGTCTTAGGTATCTCGCGCTCCAAACGCTGCTGTGCCAATTTCTCCGCCTCTAACTTAAGAGCCATATCTTTGTTAAAAGCTTTGGCTAAAATAAGATACAACTCGTCGTCAATCCTCACATTAGGATCGGCAGGTATTTCTTTACCCTGCTTCGCGGCAAACTCAACGGCTGTTGCCATACCGATGTTGAGTTCCTTACATGCTTTGATTAGTTTGATTGCCATTATGATTCGTTATTTCTAACTTATTTGACTGATTTTGTTATTTTAACAAATATTATTATTTGCAGCGGGTCATATCTCCCGCCCGTAACCTGCTGTCTCAGCAGGCGTTTTATGACTTACTGCTCATCCTCTTCGAACTCAGCTTTCAGCACTCGCAGCACTTCCTCTATCGTTTCCTCCTCAAGGTCGGTACGCTGAGCCAACTCCTCAGCTGACAATGCGAGTACTGCACGGGCAGTATCAAGACCTATCGCCTTCAGTGCATCAATTACCCACTGATCGATCTCATCGTTGAACTCGTCCAAATAGATATCATCAATATCCTCGTTATCCATCTCACGGAAGACATCAATCTGATAACCTGTTAACATACACGCGAGTTTGATATTGAAACCACCCTTGCCTATCGCAAGCGACACCTCATCAGGCTTTAGATACACATTGGCTTTCTTCTCTTCCTCAAAGATCTCCATTGAGGAAATTTTTGCAGGAGCTAATGCACGCTGGATATAAAGGTTGATATTAGCAGTATAATTGATAACATCAATATTCTCGTTCCTCAATTCGCGAACTATACCGTGAATACGCGCACCCTTAACACCTACGCAAGCTCCTACGGGGTCAATATGGTCGTCAAACGACTGCACTGCCACCTTTGCCCTCTCACCCGGAATACGAGCGATGTTCTTAATCGCTATTATTCCATCGTGAACCTCAGGTATCTCTTGCTCAAACAGACGTTGCAAAAACAACGGAGAGGTACGGCTAAGGATAATCTTAGGATTCTGATTCTTGTTATCCACCTGCACAACAACACCTTTTACCGTGTCACCTTTACGATAGAAATCGGTAGGTATCTGATTGGCTTTCGGCAAGTATAACTCATTGCCGTCTTCATCAAGCAAGAGCATCTCTTTCTTCCACACCTGATACATCTCGCCCGAAACGACATGACCAAGCATCTCGCTATAACGCAAATACAAATTCTCTTTCTGCAATTCAAGAATCTTAGATGCCAATGTCTGACGCAAATTCAATATCATACGCCTTCCAAACGACATCAAATCCACCTTATCAGTTATTTCTTCACCCACCTCGCACTCATCGTCTATCAGGCGAGCCTCAGAAAAACCAATCTGAGTATTCGGATCTTCCACCTCGCTATCCTCAACTATCTCACGGTTGCGATAAATCTCAAGGTCTCCCTTGTCTGGGTTGATAATAACATCATAATTAGCATCGGAGCCGTACATCTTCGCTATCACATTGCGGAACGATTCCTCAAGCACATTGATAAATGTCTGACGGTCGATGCCTTTGAGTTCCTTGAACTCGGAAAAAATCTCGATCAGATTAACTGATCCTTTGCTTTTTGTTGCCATTTCTATATTTAATATTGAAAATTATTTACTTTTAATATTGTAAATTATTTACATAAACATCCCGCTCTCTGTTATCCTCTCAGTAATTACACTTTCAGATCATAGCGGCAATACTTCACCTCATCATATCCAAGGCGAAGAGTCTGCATCATTTTTTGCTTTTTCTTCTTCCCCTCCTGCGCCACCATAATCTCCGTATCCACTTCAAAATAATCATCCTCTACATTAACCAACTGCCCGTGCACTTTCTTGCCATCCCTTGTCAGGACCTCAACATCGTGCCCTACATGCTTGTTATACTGCATCTTAGTCTTGAACGGGTCAGTTATTGACACCGATCCCACTTCCAACTCATAATTCTCGCCCGTCTTATCTAACTCCTCTTGCAAAAACCTATTCAGCGATGCACAGAAATCAAGGTCAACCCCCTTATAAGAATCAACTTCCACGCACACCTCATTATTCTGCGACACTCGGCAGGTTATCAACTCATAATCCGAATAGTCGGCAATATACTGCCTCACTAATGTTTCTATTTGTTGTTGCTCTAACATAAACAGCAGCTGATATTAAAGTTAAAAACTATTTCCGTCCCCTCGTCCTTCGTATATCGTACATCGTCCTTCGTACTTCGAAAACTATATTCTTTACTCTAAAAAGAAGGGAACCGCGCGGTCCCCTTCTCCTTTCCTTTGCAAAATTAGTAAAAAAAACTTAATCGTGCAAATATTATGTCATTTTTTTTAAAGAAAATTCATATATTCTTTCACGAGGTCGTCTAAGTGGAAGCGTTGTGCATTTTGCAACACGAAGCCGAACACTGCTTCCTGATGCTGCAAAACGCTTTGCATCTGCTTACGTCTCTGAGCATTAAGTGTCTCGCCCCAGCGCATATAATCGCTCGTGTTGCGGGCAACCTCGCGCAGCATTGCCTCCCCTTTCTCCGTCTCTCCGAGTTGCAGATACAAGCACCCCATGGACGCGGATGTATAGTCGTAAGGTATATTGCAGAGCGGCAACATCTCTTCAGCATAGTCCAGCACTTCCACTGCTTTCTCCCTCTCGCCCTCACGATAGAGAGCATCAGCAAGTTGCATAAACATCATACGGTGAGTGCGGCACATACGCATTAAATTCTCATCGATATAGATGCCGGGTATATTCATATTTCCATAGCGGAACTTATGCATCATATTATCATACATCTGCTCCGTATTGACTCTCGGCTGACCATCGCGACTCGCCACCGGCGTAACCTGATAAGCAAGCCCCGTCAGTTCGAAATATTTCTCAAGTCCCTGATAATAGTCATTTCCGACAGTTACGGCGAAGTAAATCGGGCGTTTCCAGTGATTGGACGAAATCATCTCAAGCACCATCATCTCCGACTTCGTCAAGCGTCTTCCCACTTTTATATCTAACTGCTCAGCCAACTGCTCCGGTACATACCTATCGGCAAAAGTGCTTTCAGCAGACATAACCTCATCTTTATCCACCGAGATATACAGTTTGTTGGTAGGTATATAACTCTCGCCCTCGCGCTGTTTCGTTCGCGGGTCATCAGAGCAGACAAACTTAAATGCGGCTTGCACATCCAAAGGTGATCCTAACTTATTATCCACCCAAACGACCTCGTTCTTGCCTGTGATATAATCTTTCGGTTCCCAACCGATGGGTAAGGCTTCAGACTCATAATAAGGACGCTTCATCTGACCTATATACCAATCGGTCTGCAGATAAGAGAGATTGCAAACGCGCAGGTCTGTTCCCTCTTCTTCCACCTCCTGGTTATACCAAAGCGGGAAGGTGTCATTATCTCCGTTAGAGAAGATAATTCCGTTCTTCTCGCAACTCTTGAGATAGTTAGCCCCAAAGTCACGGCACGAATAGCGCAGACTGCGGTCGTGGTCATCCCAATTCTGCTCCGCCATCAAAGCGGGTACTCCGAGACAAAGTATAACAACGGCACTTGCCACAACGGTTTGCAAAGTCTTGCTGTTCTGCACCGCATTACTCAGCCACTCGGCAATCGCCATAACCCCCAAGCCTATCCAAATACAGAAGGCGTAGAACGAACCGGCGTAAGCGTAGTCTCGTTCACGAGGCTGATACGGCGTTTGGTTAAGATAGACCACAATAGCAAGACCCGTAAGGAAGAAGAGCAAGAAGGTGAGGGTGAAATTCTCGGCACCTCTTTGCTTTTTGGTCAGTTGATAGATGATACCTATTATACCCAACAGCAGCGGAAGCATAAAATAAACATTATGCCCCTTGTTATTTTTCAGTTCCGCAGGTAACTCATCTTGATTACCGAGGCGTGCATTGTCAATAAACGAGATTCCACTTATCCAGTTACCTTTTGCCACATCGCCGTAACCTTGAATATCATTCTGTCTGCCCGCGAAGTTCCACATGAAATATCGCCAATACATCCAGTTAACCTGATAACTAAAGAAGAATCGCAAATTTTCGCCGAAAGTAGGACAATACTCCGTCTTCTGCTGTCCGCAATAGTCGTAACGCACCTTGCGTCCTTTGACCCGTCCCCAATCTTTATAAGCCTGAACATGATTACTCTGCCCTGAATACATACGCGGGAAGAGCATCTTGAACTCGTCCATATACTCGTAACTGCTCTTATAGCCGGTTACTATATATTGGTCTTTTTCTCCCTCATCTGTCTTCGGCTTTGGCGCATATTGCGCATGCCCTTGTTTCTCAATAGGTATGCACATATTGCCTTTAACCTCTAATTTAACGGGAGCATTGTATGTATTGCCGTACAATAACGGACGGTCACCATATTGTTCGCGGTTAAGATAATACTTGAGCGAGAATGCATTATCGGGCGAGTTCTGATCCATAGGCGTATCAGCACTCGAACGGATAACGATTGCGGCATAACTCGAATACCCCACCACTACTACTGCCACCATAACAATAGCCGTATTAAGCACACGCGGGCTAATCTTATCTTTAAGCCAAACAAACAGACCTATCAAAACAAGTATCAGTATTGCACCTATCACTGCACTGCCCGTCAAGAACGGCACACCGCTCAAAGCCAATGCAAGCAGGAAAGAGACATACATTCTTACAACAGACTTCTCCGTATATGTTTCCACTATTGCCCATGTCAATGCAGCCAAAAGCAATGCAAGGTAAATGAACATTCCCGTGTTAAACGAGCAGCCGAGAGTGTTCACGAAGAACAGTTCAAACCAGCCGGCGAGCGTTGGTATTCCCGGAATGATACCATATAGTATCGCTGCTAAGATGCAGACCGAAGCGAGGAAAGCCACAATAACACCGTTCCACGAGAAGTCGTAACGACGGAAATAGTAAACGAGCACGATAGCAGGAATAGTCAGCAAGTTCAAGAGGTGCACACCAATTGACAGTCCCATAAGGTAAGCAATCAGCACTAACCACCTGTCAGACCCTTCCTCGTCTGCCACCTCGTCCCACTTGAGTATAGCCCAGAAGACGACGGCGGTGAAGAACGATGACGAAGCATACACCTCGCCCTCTACGGCAGAGAACCAAAAGGTATCGGAGAAGGTATAAGCCAAAGCACCTACAACACCGGCACCAAGCACGCCTATCATCTCCGTCACCGACATCGACTCTGCACTCGGTGTATTCTTGGTTCCTGCTCTGCCTACCAACTTCTTCCCGAGTGCGGTAATAGTCCAGAAAAGGAAAAGGATGGTAAAGGCAGAAGCCAATGCCGACAAGGCATTGACGCACATCGCCACATGCTGCGTATCGGAAGCAAAAAGTGAAGCGAAGTGCCCCATTAACATGAAGAAGGGTGCTCCGGGCGGGTGACCAACATCAAGTTTCCAAGCAGAAGAGATAAACTCACCGCAGTCCCAGAACGAGGCTGTCGGCTCTATCGTAAGAAGATAAGTGGCAGCAGCGATAGCAAACACACACCAGCCACATATCACATTCCATAGTTTAAATTGTTTCATTATCTAATTTGTCATTTAATCACCGTTTAAATGCTATTTAAATGATATTTCACTCCCGTTTAAATTATATAAAAACGCTTTATCCGTAAAATATCCTCTTTATCAGTAAAGATTCGTTTTATCCGTGAGGAGCCTTTTTATCCGTGAGGAAAATCACACTAATTTGCAAAGTTACTTCTTTTTCTCGAATTAAACAAGATAAATCGTTAATAAATAACACCGCCGCCTACAAGCAAGTCGTCTTTATACAGCACAGCCGACTGCCCCGGTGCTGCGGCCCATACAGGATTGTCAAACACTAATTCAACATCCTCGCCATTACTGTTTCCGGCATTTGTTAATAAATTTTCCGTTCTTTCCGTGTTTTCCGTACTCGATAATATATTTTCCGTACTTGATAATATATTTTCTGTACTCGATAACCGGCACTTCACCTCTGCTTTTTGCGGTTTAGAGCGGTAACGGATCATCGCCATACAGGTAGGGTCATCCGTAAGCCACTGCGCGTCTCGCACCCTGAAGTCTGCCACTCTCACCGACTGCCGATAAAGGTCGTTGTAATCACCTAATGCAACGATATTTTCCTGCGCATTGATATCCGTGACATACACGGGTTTTCCGAGTGCTATACCTAACCCTTTACGCTGCCCTATAGTGTAATTAGGGAAACCGCAATGCGTCCCCAACCTCTTTCTCTCGGCATCGACAAAAGCCCCTTCGTGCACTCGTTTATCATAATCTGCCACATTCTCTCTCAAAAAACTGCGGTAATCATTATCGGTAACAAAGCATATCTCTTGCGACTCTGCCTTGACCGCCAACTTCTCATATCCGTGTTGCCTTGCTATATCCCGAACCTGCTCTTTCGTAATATCGCCAAGGGGGAAAAGCGTTCGCCGGAGATTTTCTTCGGTCAATCGCCAGAGGAAATAAGTCTGATCTTTTTTTACATCTGCTGCCCTACGTAAATAGAGGTGTCCTTTTCGCTCTGCTATACGGGCGTAATGCCCGGTGGCAATCTTCTCGCAACCTAACTCGTCCGCTAATCGAAGCAACTCTCCCCACTTGATGAAGGAGTTGCAGAGGACGCAGGGGTTGGGCGTCCTGCCCGACATATATTCGTCAATGAAATTACTAATAACCTTATCTCGAAAGATATCACGGAAGTCAACAATATGATGTTCAAACCCCATCTTGCGTGCATTTTCTCGTGCCTCCATTATGCTCTCCACCGAACAGCACCCTTTCTCCCTTCGGAGGCAAGACTCTTTTATCGAATCGAATGTCCGAAAGGTAACGCCCACAACCTCATACCCCTGCTCTAACAAGAGTAAGGCGCTGACCGTGGAGTCAATTCCCCCCGACATCCCGAGTAACACACGACTCTTCATGAAAATATTGTTTTGAAATATCTTAATTTCTACAGTTTCCCACTTATTTCGCCAAAAATTTTAATTTTTGGATAATTTTGGGTAATTT
>CAKZZM010000049.1 GCA_937885465.1 uncultured Bacteroidales bacterium | reverse complement strand
CCACTACCAGAACGTTCGGAGACGTTCTCCACTACCAGAACGTTCGGAGACGTTCTCTACTACCAGAACGTTCGGAGACGTTCTCCACTTTAGGGCTTTGCCCTGACTTTTGTGTGTGCCGTTATAGTACTTAAGGTCGGCGGGTAGTGGCCCATTGAGTGATTTGGCAAACTAATATAAGAGACTTGTGTCTCGGTTGCAATTGATGAAGCCGAACTGCCGATTTAGATTATTCTTGACCCAGTGCTGATTGGAAGGAGTGAGGAAGATATGTGTGCGGAAGAGGTGCTATAATCAATCATTTTTCCACGATAATGCCGTGGGTGTAGGCATGTAGGAGGTCTTTGAGGTCTGCCACTTGCCCAAGCAGTTCTTTGCCGCGGTCGGTATCTCTGATGAGCAGGCGTTTGCCCGAGAAGTCGAGCAGGACGACCTTCTTCTGAATGTCGATGCCTGTGCGTGTTGCTTCTTCTCTGCCGGGGAACGGGGAATGTTCCACAAGTTCCATACGGTGGCTGTTATAGATGAGGGTGTAACCTGCAATACCCGTTTTCGATTGATAAGGTTTAGAGAAGCCGCCGTCTATAACAAGCCTCATACCCTCAGCGCGGAGAGGCGACTCGCCTTGCAGGGTGTGAACGGGTATGTGACCGTTGATGATTTTTGAAACTTTGGGGTCAAGTCCGAACTCACTAAGTATTCTCTCGCATGTGTCTCTTTCGTTGGCAAGGATGTAGAACGCCCCTTTCGTCTCTTTCCATGTGCTTTCATCCGAGATGAAATAGCGTTCAAACGTAGTCATTTTATCCTTGTTGTAGAGTGGAGAGTGCGGACCGCACCATAGATACCATAGGTAGTCTAAGGCAGGCGGGATATTATGCTTGGGTATTTCGGGATAAGGGTCGTCATAATAGGCTTGTCGAACGACGTTATCTATTCTCTCCATCAGTTCTCGTCCTTTCACTTTTTTTCCGCATACGTCCACTTCTGTGAAGGATCCGTCAGCGTTAAGAGGTATGGCAGCGTGGAAGAGAAGACAATTATTGCGGACAAGGAATAGAGAACCATGCTTGTAGAAGCAGCGGAGGTGCTTTTGCAGTCTCTCCGATTGCTTGAAGGAGTGGGCAAGACCGCTCATCAGTTGTTCCTCTTCAATTGTGAGGCGGTAAGGGTCGGCAGGGTCGATAGTAGGCAGATTGGTGTCGGTAAGGGGATATGTGATGCCGTTAAGGGTGATAGTGCCGTTTGCAAAGTTAATATTATTGAGCAACAGGCGGTCTTGCATCTCATATTCGGGATGACGAAGAATAGTCTGCCCCTCTAATTTAAACTGAATGATAGAGATGGCTTTGTGCATCTTTGCCATCAGTGCGGCGGAGCGTTGTATTCGTTCGTTATTCTCGAAGTCTTTTGTGAGAAATTGCAGGCATGGGTCGTCAGCGTAAGTATCGATAGCAAAAGTGGCGAGAGGGAGGAGGTTGATTGAGTAGTCTTCCTCAAGTGTCTCTACATTGGCGTACCTTATAGAAACGCGCAAGACGGTAGCTATGAGTGCCCAGTTGCCGAGTGCGGCACCTATCCATTCGATGTCGTGGTTTCCCCATTGGATATCGAAGTCGTGGTATGAGCATAGGTGGTCGAGTATGCGGGCGGCACCGGGACCACGGTCATATATGTCACCGACAATATGCAGAGTGTCAATAACGAGGTGGTGAATAAGGTGGCAGATCGCTTTTAGCAGATCTTCTGCCTTACCCGTTTCTATTATGGCGTCAATAATGGCATTGTAATAAGTCCATCTGTCGGGTTCGGCTTTTGCCTCGTGTAGCAGTTCCTCTATTATATATGCGAAGTCTTTGGGTAGCAGTTTTCTTACTTTCGAGCGTGAGTACTTGACGGTTACCGCTTTAGCCACTTCTGTCACTTGCATCAGTCGGCGTTTGATGATGGCGGTGCTATCAGCATGTTGGGCATGGCAGTAATCGAGTCGTTCTTCGGGGTAGTATATCATTGCGCAGAGTGCGCGTTTCTCCTCCTCGCACATCGAGTCTTGCCATATATCGTCCACTTTGCGGCGTATCACGCCGGAAGCGTTTTTCAGAACATGCAGAAACGCCTCGTCTGCACCGTGAAGATCAGAAACGAAGTGTTCCGTTCCCTTTGGCAGGGATAAGATGGCTTCCAAGTTAACAATCTCTGTTGCCGCCGATGTAACACTCGGAAACTTCTCGCTCAATAATTTTAGATATTTCTCGTTCATCTATGCTATTTTGACTTTTGACTTTAGGGCTCAGCCCGCACTTTCCACTTACATTCTCTCCGGCATCTCAATTCCGAGCAGCGACATGGCGTGGTTGAGCGTTTCTGCTACGCGGGCTGACAACTTGATGCGGAAGAGGCGGATATCGGGCTGTTCCTCGTTGAGAATAGAGTAGTCGTGGTAGAAAGAGTTAAACTCAGAGGCGAGGGCATAGGTGTAGTTGCAAATGAGGGCGGGGGAGAATTCTTCGCCTGCGTTGCGCACCACTTGCCGGTACTCTGACAAACGCTGAATAAGTTGCACCTCTTTCTTATTTAGTGAGAACTGTTTGTCGCACTTTCTGGCGAGTGTCGCTATCGGCGACTTATCAAGTGTCGAAGTAAAGAGCACCTGTTCGTCCCCTTGTGTCGCTGCCTTTCTCAATACTGATTTTATTCTGGCGTAGGTATATTGAATAAACGGTCCGGTATTGCCGTTGAAGTCGATTGATTCTTCGGGGTTGAAGAGCATATTCTTACGCGGGTCAACCTTAAGAATGAAGTATTTGAGTGCTCCTAAACCTACTTTGCGTGCTATCTCGGCTTTCTCCTCGTCAGTTATGCCTTCAAGTTTGAGAACCTTATCCTTGCTAATCTGCGAGGCATCTTCTATCATTTGTTCCATAAGGTCGTCGGCATCGACAACTGTCCCTTCGCGACTTTTCATCTTGCCGTTAGGCAGTTCGACCATACCGTATGAGAAATGTACAAGTTCCTTGCCGAATGGGAAGCCGAGCCTGTCAAGCAGTATAGAAAGTACTTTGAAGTGATACTCTTGTTCATTGCCGACAACATATACCATCTTGTCAATAGGGAAGTCTTGGAACCTCAGTTTGGCAGTACCTATATCTTGCGTCATATAGACGGAGGTGCCGTCGCTGCGTAGTAGCAGTTTCTCGTCTAAGCCGTCACCGGTGAGGTCTGCCCAAACAGAACCGTCGTCTCTGCGGTAGAAAAGACCTTCTTGGAGACCTCGCTCCACCTCTTTTTTGCCTTCCAAATAGGTGTCCGATTCGTAGTATATCTTGTCGAACGACACTCCCATCATCTTGTATGTCTCATCGAAGCCGGCATATACCCATTCATTCATCTTTTTCCATAGTGCTCTAACTTCGAGGTTATTCTGCTCCCATTTGAGTAGCATCTCCTGTGCCTCTTTGATAAGCGGTGCTTCGCGCTTGGCGGTGTCCTCGTCCATGCCCTTGCTCATCAGCTCTTTAATCTCTTCGCGGTAGTGCTTATCGAAAAGCACATAGTAGTCGCCGATAAGGTGGTCACCTTTCTTCCCCGACGATTCGGGTGTCTCGCCGTTGCCCCAACGAAGCCATGCGAGCATTGATTTGCAGATATGTATGCCTCTGTCGTTGACGATATTAGTCTTAACAACTTTCCATCCGTTGGCTTGCTGAATATTGGCGATTGCAGCACCGAGCAGATTATTCCTTACATGCCCTAAGTGCAGAGGCTTATTGGTGTTAGGAGATGAGTATTCAACCATCATCAGCGGGGTATTCTCTTCATCGATTAGGGGTAGAAGCGGTTCGCCTAATAATCGGAGCCAAAAGTCATCGCTCAACACAATATTCAAGAAGCCTTGCACGGCATTGAAAGCTTTTACTTCGGCGAAGTTCTCTACGAGCCACTTACCTATCTCTTCTCCTACTGCTGCGGGTGCTTTGCGTGCTGCTTTTACAAAGGGAAAGACAACGAGGGTTATGTTCCCTTCAAATTCGGGACGCGTCTTTTGAAGTTGAATTTGTTTTTCTTCTGCCTCTATGCCATAGAGTTCCTTAACTGCTTTTCTTGCGGCTTCCGCCAAAATTTGTTCTAATATCATAACTTAATACTTATATTCCGAACGTTTTAAGTGGAGAACGTCTCCGAGCGTTTTAAGTGGAGAACGTCTCCGAGCGTCTCCTTAGTACTTGGTACTTCGTCACTTGGTACTTTGTTATGGCGTCTCCGAGCGTTCAAATCTCTCGTCTTTATAAAGTCGGCATTTAATGCCGACATTTGGTAAACTCGACTTTAGGGCTCTGCCCGATTTTCCATCACCTATCACTCTAAACAAGCCCTCTGTGGGAGGGTAGGGAACTTCCGATGCTCGGCAAAGGTAATACTTTTTTCGCACTTGAGCAAGTAAACTATATATTTTGTTGAAGTATTTTTTGATAATTTTAGTTATGAGGCTCTCCACTTTAGGGCTCTGCCCGCACTTTCCACTTTAGGGCTCTGCCCGCACTTTTTTTATTTTTATTTATGTATAATGAAAAGTTTTGAGTAATTTTGCAAATTATGACAAAGGTGTTTTCTAAGATAGTTGTTAGTGTTTTTCTTGTCTTTGTGCTTGCGTCTTGCGTGAATGACGACAAGGGGAGAGACATTAGTCTTCCTGACGATAATGACTCGCAACCAGAGCAGAAGTCCGACAGCGTTGATACTGAGCAGAAGTCGGCAGATTATAATTATCTCTTTGATATTGATGCCGTGCCTGAGATTACTATATCGATTACGAAGGCTGATTGGAATCAGTATCTAAGAAATTATGACGCGAATAAGGATAACTCTTTGTATGTACCTGCTGCTTTTACATTCAAGAAAGACGGTAAGGTATGGCAGCGTGATAGTGTTGGTTTGAGGTCGCGCGGTAACACCTCGCGTCGGCGTCCGGAGGGTAGTAGCGGGCAGATGCACCAAAGCTCAGGGACTGATTGGCATCATTCGCATTTTGGTATCAAATTTACGGAGTACGAAACGGGTTCGTCCTTCTTCGGTTGTGATCGTATAGTTCTCAAATGGTTTCATGGCGACCCTGCCTATTGCAGGGAGGTGTTCTGCTATGATCTCTTCCGCCGATTTGGGGTATGGAGTGCCCCACGCGCCTCGTATTGCAGGCTGTATATCCATGTTGAGGGAGATGCACAGCCTGCCTATTTCGGCGTGTATATGTTGCTCGAAGGAGTGAGAAAAGGTTGGATGAAAGAGAGAGTGTATGAGGGACATCTCACAAGTAAGGACGGCAACTTATGGAAATGCGGTTGGAGTGCGAACAATGGTGCAAATTTGAGCGACTTCAACTACAATGGAACACGCCAAATGGGTATATCCACCGATAATATGTCGTACTCCTATTCTCTTAGGACAAACAAAACGCAAGGCCTTGCTGCCGCCCAATCGGAATTATATAACTTTATGGAGAATATGCGCCCGCTGACGAGCGGCACGGTAAATCTGAAGCAGTATTTGGAGCAGAATATGGATGTTGATCTCTTCCTTCGTGCTCTGGCGGTAAATGTGGCAGTAGGTATGTGGGATGATTATTGGGTTAATCAGAATAATTACTATTGTTATTTCGACATTGATCACCGCTTCTATTTCATTCCTTACGACTACGACAATACTCTCGGCACAAGTAAGCATATCAATTCGCTATCTAACTCAGGCACACAGGACCCGCTGCATTGGGGCAGTCGCGATGGCGATAGACTACTCGTTAAGAAAGTACTCAGTCAAAAAGAGTATGAGCAGAGATATGTGCAATATCTGAAGCAAATAGTGTCCGACCCCGATCTTATGCAGCCTGATGCTGCCATTGCTCGCGTTAAGCATTTTGAGTCGCTTATCGCACCGTATGTGCAGAATGATACGGGTGAGGATATGGTGATAGAGGATAAGCCGCGTCAGGACGATGGCGATATTGATTATCGCTTGCTGACGGGTAACGACAACGGAGCGAACGGTAGTAACTTTTTCAAAACCAAGAAAAGGGCGATTGATAAATTATGAGTGGTAAGACGATTTTTATTACAGGTGGGGCGAGCGGCATAGGTGCTGCAACGGTCGAAAAGTTCCTCAACGAGGGGTGGAATGTGGCGTGTACGGATATTCAGGAGTTTAGCGGGGATAGTGCAGGGCTGAGAATGAAGAGAATTATGGCGGATTCTTCTAAGAAAGATGAGATGATTAAGGCAGCGCAGGCAGCAGCGGATACTTTCGGCGGTATAGATGCCCTGTTCTGCAATTCAGGTATTCACCGCCGGAATACTATCCTCGATATCTCTCAGGAAGAGTTAGACCTCGTTATCCAAACAAATATCTACGGCACTATTTACACTTTGCAGGCAGTTCTGCCGCATATCATTGCTACGCAAAAGAACGTTCGGCGACGTTCTCCACAGAGGCGGGCGGAGGAGCAGGGCGGGAGCGGCGCACGGGAGCGAACAAGTAGTGGCGCAGTGGTGTTGAACTCGTCGGATCAGTTCTTTATCGGCAAGGCGCACAGTTTCGCATACGGCATGACCAAGGGGGCAATAGGGCAGATTGCCCGTAGTCTTGCTATTGACCTTGCTCCATATAATATCCGTGTTAATGCCGTTTGCCCGGGTACGATACATACCCCGCTCGTGGATAATCTCTTCGCCAAATTTTCCGAAAAAGACAACAAGACTATCGAGCAGTATTGGCAGGAAGAGAATGCTCTCTTTGCTCGAGGCGAGGCAGGTTCCCCCGAAGAAGTGGCGGAGATGGTATATTTTCTGATCTCCGACAAGGCTTCATTTTGCACCGGAGGTCATTACCTTATTGATGGCGGACTTGTGTGCAGATAAATGTTATTTTATATTTAATAAATATGAGAAAGATTCAATTTTTCCTTATTGCCATGCTATGCGGCATAATGCTTACGGCATGTGACAACGACAAGAATCTGAGATTGGAGGAGAACAGCAGCGACTTCGTCAATATCACCGATGTAGTGCCCGATGTTATTCTCGAGATTCGTTATTATGGCACTTATAACTTCGTTGGTACGCGTATCGATGGTTATCTGCAACCTGTTGCGTTACTCACCCGCGAGGCGGCAGACTCACTCAAGGCTGTCAGCGACGATGTAATGACACAGGGCTATCGCTTGAAGATATACGATGCTTATCGTCCGCAGTGTGCCGTTGACCATTTCGTGCGTTGGTCGCAAGACCCTGCTGACACCTGCATGAAGCAGTTCTTCTACCCTATGCTTGACAAGCCCGTGCTTTTTGAACAGAATTATATTATGGCTAAATCGGGGCATACCCGTGGCTCGACGGTCGATCTGACGCTCTTCGATATGCAGACTGAGAAAGAGGTGGATATGGGCGGTACTTTTGACTGGTTCGGCGTGGAGTCCCACCCTGACTACTGTGGTAATCCTGATACCAAACTATACCCCGAGATAGGTAAGTACACAGGTGATGATAACGGCATTACCGAGCAGCAGTTCCGTAACCGCATGATACTGCGCGATGCTATGCTCCGCCATGGCTTCAAACCGCTTGATAGCGAGTGGTGGCACTTCACACTCCGCAAGGAACCTTACCCCGACACCTACTTCGAATTCCCGGTAAAGCAATTGTAATAGTAACTTTACCTTATAATTGTACTCCTAATCCGGCATCGATAAACTCCACTTTTGTCAAGTGTGCTTTCATGCCGAGTTGCACGAAGATATGATCCGTTACCCGATATTTGAGGAGTATGCGTGTGTAGAACCAGCCGTCGGCTTTGGTGCCGATGCTGCCGAGGTCGTAAGAGTAGAAGATGCCTTTCTTTTGTGTGGATAGGGGTGGAGTGCCGGTGGCAGACTTCTTTGCTTCGTTATAAGGTTCGAGGTTCTTGACGGGGTCGAAGAGATAGACTCCGAAGTGAAAGCCCGTTGTGAACCGTCCGACAACGAACTCAGGCTGCAAGGAAATGCCTACGCGGAAGCAGTTTTTTATGTCCGACTGTGCTAAGTAAGTCTTTTTGAAGTGCGTGAGAGGAATATTCTCGGTTTCAGCTTGCGCAAGCGGCATAAATTCATCGCTCACGCTGCGGTAGTAGCCATCGTAAAACATGTCTATTCCGCCTCCTATCTTGAAGATCGCCCATGGGCGGTAGTGTGCCGCTATATTGACCGAAGCAACACCGAAAGTGGCGTTAGAATATTGTTTGTCGTAGTAATAGCACTGTCTAAAACCGCCGCTTGCAGAAATTTCCACATCCCATCTCTTGCCCTCATATAGCGGCAAGGCGGGGGGAACAATGCGATCAGCATATACTTTTTCCTCCTCGCGTTGCGTTTCTTCTGGTGTATATCTTACCCCAATCTCGGCATTGAACATATTATAGCCCGAGTTGGGCTGAATAGTAGAACCATTGGAAGCGTGGTACCACCCGCCCGTTGCCATAATAGAGAATCCGTTAGAAATAGGAAATTCCAGATATAAGGCTTCTGCAAAATAGAAGTTGGTAACACTGCCGGCGCATTGATTGGCGATAATATCGTTGCCGTATTTATAAAGCACCTTATTCTCCAAATCCTGCGGGATAGTATTATAGTAAGTCTTTGAGGTAAAAGCCAAACCTATTCCGGGGCGGATGCCGAATCGGAAATGCGGAGTGCGTACAATAGGCACATTGAGGTAGGTGTATGGGGCGATAAGGTTACCGAGCCACTTATCGTTGCCGAGGTTGAGATAGTCAACAGCCACCCCGACAGACGCATTATTCCAATCTCTCAGACCTTGCGGGGGGCGGGTAGGGCGTATCTCAATGCCTATCTTTCCGCCTAATACAGGGCGATCTTTGGAATAGACATCGACCTTACCGTCAGGCATTATATAGCCGGCATTGAAACCTGCACTGTAAGAGAGCGTATAACGCAGACTATCCTTGCGTGAAGGTGTTTGTGCATCACTCTTTGCCGCAAGCATGGGTAACTGCTGCTCTTGCGCTATAGTGAACAGCATCGGTAGGCAGAATAATATACTGATAAGAATGAATTTTCGCATAAGCAAAGATATAAAGAAATTTAAAATTAAAAACTAAAAAATAAAAATCTAATTATAATTCATTGTTTTTACTTGCTTATCTCAACAAAAAGCAGTAATTTTGCTAAGAAAGTCGAAAGTCAAAAGTCGATGGTAGAGATGGTCTTTTCGACCGTCTCTCAAAGAGGTAGAAAGTCAAAAAAGCAATTTAAAAGTTTCGTATTATATGTTTGATAATTTGTCAGAGCGTCTTGAACGCAGTTTTAAGATACTAAAAGGTGAGGGGCGTATCACCGAAATCAATGTAGCCGAGACGATAAAGGATATCCGTAAAGCACTTATTGAAGCCGATGTCAATTATAAGACGGCCAAGCAGTTTACGGATTCCGTTAAGGAAAAGGCATTGGGTCAGAACGTGCTGACCGCTATTCGGCCGGGGCAACTGCTTATCAAGATTACCCACGATGAGTTGGCTGTATTAATGGGCGGAGAGACTACGGAGGTTAACCTTAAAGGCAATCCGGCCGTTGTTCTACTCTGCGGTTTGCAAGGTTCCGGTAAGACCACTTTCGCTGCTAAACTTGCCAATTATCTCAAGCAAAAGAAGCAGAAGAAAGTGATGCTTGTTGCCTGCGATGTATATCGTCCTGCCGCTATTGAGCAGTTGCGGGTACTCGGTCAGCAGATTGAGGTTGAGGTGTTTGATCAACCTGAGGAGTCGAATCCTGTTCGCAAGGCGCAAAACGCTATAGAGAAGGCTCGCGTCTATGGCTACGATATTGTTATCGTCGATACCGCCGGTCGTCTCGCTGTGGATGAGGCGATGATGCAAGAGATTGCCGCTATTAAGGATACTATACATCCGCAAGAGACACTCTTTGTGGTTGATGCTATGACCGGTCAGGATGCAGTCAACACGGCGAAAGAGTTTAACGACCGCGTAGATTTCGACGGCGTGGTACTCACCAAACTCGATGGCGATGCACGCGGTGGTGCGGCTCTCTCAATCAGAAGTGTTGTTGATAAGCCGATAAAATTCATAGGTACGGGTGAGAAAATGGACGCTATTGATGTCTTCCACCCCGCTCGTATGGCAGATCGTATCCTCGGTATGGGGGACGTGGTCAGTTTCGTAGAGCGTGCGCAAGAGCAGTATGATGAGGAAGAGGCAAGGCGTATATCAAAGAAGATAGCAAAGAATCAGTTCGATTTTAACGATTTCCGCAGCCAGATACAGCAGATAAAGAAAATGGGTAATATGAAAGACCTGATGGGTATGATACCCGGAATGTCAAAGGCCATGAAGGATGTGGAGATATCCGATGATGCCTTTAAGCCCATTGAAGCGATGATTGACTCGATGACTCCTGCTGAGCGTGCTAAGCCCGAACTGCTTAACGGCAGTCGCAAAAACCGTATTGCCAAAGGTGCCGGTGTCAGTATCATTGAGGTGAACAGATTCCTCAAGCAGTTCGATCAGATGAGCAAGATGATGCGGAAAGTACAGGTCGCTCAGCGCTCGGGTAAACTGCCACATAGGAGGTAATAGGGCTCTGCCCGCACTTTCTTTTATTGGTAGATAAAGCAAACTCCGACATTGGAGAAGTTGTTGATAGAGCGGAACATACCATAGGGGCAATTGCCGTGATATGCCCTAATGCCGAGTGCGAAGCGTGAGAAATAGCCGTCGTAGTTAGGCATATTGTATCTTGCACCGATGAAGATATTATATGTAAAGCACCTGTCGTCATTTCCGGTAAGAGGCGTTGTGGCACCGGCAGGAGATTTAGTGTCCAACGAATAGGCATATACTGCGCGGTTGCGAATCTCGGCAGAAGCAATACCCTGAAAACCATGCTTTGAACATGGTGATTGGAACTGATATTGCAGGTATGCCTCGAACGGCATATTGCCCGGTCCGTAGCGTTTGACAGATCCGTTTTGTGCGGTCTCCGCAGGTTTGTCGGAGGGCATAAGGTTAGTGTCGCCATCGCGACTTTCAACGAAGTACCACCCCTCTCGAGGGGTAAGCAATACCATCAGTCCGAGACGGAAAGTGTGGGTCATTGAGTAGCGGTCTTCGGGCTCATTGATAGTAAAGCGCAGGTGAAAGTAGTTGTAACTTACATTGACGCGCTTGAGGGCATATCCTTCGTCAGAGCGTTGCAGCACCATCTCATCGCCTATATGCGTCGATTCGTGCATAAAAGGAGAAATGGATATGCTGTAGTTCTTAAAAAATGGCGGGTTAGTAGAGAACGTCTCCGAACGTTCAATGTTAGTAGGGGACGTCTCCGAACGTTCAGACTTTAGGGCTCCGCCCGCACTTTCCTCTTTCGTCTTTTCTCTTTCCACTTTAGGACTCTGCCCGGTCTTTCGACTTTTCGCGGGTTCGCCTAACCGATGGATAAATGTGGCGGTGGGCATAGCAATGCGGTAGTCGGTATTGACGATAGGTGAGGTGGTCGACTCAAACAGATCCATCCATATATTGGCGGAAGCTGTCTGCGCCACGCTAACGCCGTATTTGCCACCTTCGAACTCTCCGTCCCATATATTGAAACTCACGCCAAACACCCCGTATGTCTGCGTGTTCCAACCGGTGCGACTATGCGAATAGTCGTACAACGCATTGGGTGAGGTGGCTGCAATGTCGAAGCGGAAAAACTCGGGGTGCTCGTCAGCGTATAGCGACTGCCCGTAAGGGGTATAATGAAACCACGACGAGCGAAACGTGGAGAACGTCTCCGAACGTTCGGATTTAATATTGGAGAACGTCTCCGAACGTTCGGACTTAATAGTGGAGAACGTCTCCGAACGTTCGGTAGTTTCCGCCGCTTGAGCAGGCGCATAGCATAGAAGAAAAGTGATAAATATTACAAATATGAGGTGCTTCATAAGGTCGGGTAAAGTTACTGCTTTTTTTCTGTATAGGCAAGAGTTTATTACAATTTTCCGAGATTTATTAAATTAAGTACTCTAATTTTTATTTTTTTACTATCTTTGCACTATGAAGATATATTTGTTGATATTTTCTCTTGTTTTGCATGTTCCGAGCGGTGGCAGTATTGGGGCTGCGCTTGATAGTGCTCGTGCTGAGTTTCGTTCCTCGGGTGAAGGAACTACTATCTATATCGCTCCGGGAACATACTATGAAGAGCTGACGATAGATATTCCTGCCGTGCGCCTTATCAATGCTTCTTTTACGCCGTCAGTTGCCCTATATGATGGCGGGGTGCGGGCAGACGAAAATGCAGTACGCATAAGTTGGTACTGCGGGCATGGCTATCAGTATAGGTCAATGGGTGAGCAGTTTAACTATGGAGGCAGACGAGTGAGGCGTTGGAATGCTTCTGTGCTCGTTACCGCACCTGATTTTTATGCAGAGAATATCATTTTCGAGAATTCTTTTAATCAATATATATCTCCTGCCGAGTTGCTTGATTCGCTCTATGATATATCGCAGGCGAAGGTTGATTGGACTGATAAGGAACGTCCAAAACGCGTGATGCCGACTCGTCCTCGCGAGGCGTTTAGTACAGCTGTTCAGTACTCGATGTATAACGAGCGCGCCTCCGCTTTGTCGCTCACCTCTGATGCTAAGCGGACTATACTCAAAGGGTGCCGAGTGGTAGGGCATCAAGATGCACTGTACGGCGACCATGGAGCTTCACTTAGAATAGAGGGTGGGGTAGTGCAGGGTACGGTAGATTATATATTCGGCGGTATGGATGTAACGGCAGAAAATGTTGAACTTGTGATAGGCGACAGCTATGGAGGGAAGCAATGCTACATCGCCGCAGGTAGAGGATATGTGGCAGATACTAAACGCGTGGAGAACGTCTCCGAACGTTCGGTAGCGGAGAACGTCTCCGAACGTTCGGTAGTGGAGAACGGCACCCAACATGGCACCTTAGCGCAAGCGTCACTCAGCGCAAGCGGTACTTCGTCACTTAGCGCAAGCGGTACTTCGTCACTTAGCGCAAGCGGTACTTCGTCCGACTCTATCTCTACTCCTTTCGGCAAGGTACCCGCTGACGAGGTCGCTGAGCAAGGAATGATTTTCCGCCGGTGCGTAGTGCGTTATGCTACCACTGACGAGGTGAAGAGTCCTACAAAGCCTCTCGTATATCTCGCTCGACCGTGGCGATGGTGGGGAACGCATCTGTTTGAGGAAACGGACACACGCAATGTAAATATTCATCCCGATACTATTTCGTTGGGGCTGACCAAAGGTCATCCCGCACCTTTTGTCAAGATAACAGACTTTTAACTTTTAACTTTAGGGTTCTGCCCGCACTTTCTAGTGACGAACGTCTCCGAACGTTCAATACTTTAGGGCTATGCCCGCACTTTAACTTTTAACTAACTTTTAACTTATAATCGTGAGAACACAAACTATTATGCAGCGACTTGCTGCAAAGCATCCGGGCGAGGCAGAGTATCTGCAGGCCGTTCAAGAAGTACTCGAATCAATAGAGGAAGTGTATAACCGACATCCCGAGTTCGAGAAGGCAAAGATTATTGAAAGAATGGTTGAGCCGGATCGTATCTTCACTTTCCGTGTTACATGGGTCGATGATAGAGGTGAGGTGCAGACTAATCTTGGCTATCGCGTGCAGTTTAATTCAGCTATCGGGCCGTACAAAGGTGGACTCCGTTTTCACCGCGCCGTCAGTCCTTCAATGCTTAAATTCTTAGGCTTTGAGCAGACTTTTAAGAATGCTCTTACTACTCTACCTATGGGTGGCGCTAAGGGTGGTTCAGACTTCGACCCCGTCGGCAAGTCTGACGATGAAATAATGAGGTTTTGCCAGGCATTTATGCTCGAACTGTGGCAATGCATAGGACCTGACCAAGATATACCCGCAGGAGATGTCGGGGTGGGCAGCAGAGAGATAGGTTTTCTTAATGGTATGTATCAGAAACTCGCCCGAGAGTATCATACGGGAGTGCTAACAGGTAAAGGTATGGCTTGGGGAGGATCTATTCTCAGACCCGAAGCAACGGGTTATGGTGCTCTCTATTTCACCCAGCACATGCTTGATAAGGTCGGCAAAACTCTGCAAGGAAAGCACATCGCCATCTCCGGATTTGGCAATGTGGCGTGGGGCGCAGCCAAGAAAGCTACCGAATTGGGAGCAAAGGTGGTTGCTATATCCGGTCCTGACGGAGTATGTGAGATAAAAGACGGTATCACCGGCGAGATGATTGATTATATGCTTCTCATGCGTGCTTCTAACCGCAACCGCGTGCAAGATATGGCAGACCGCTTCCCTGATAAGGTGGTGTTCGCCGCTGACAAAAAGGCATGGACAGTCCCTTGTGATATTGCCCTGCCTTGCGCCTTCCAAAACGAACTGTCCCTCGATGACGCTAAGCAGTTGAAGCAAAACGGCTGCTGGTGCTGCTGCGAAGTTAGTAATATGGGATGCCAACCCGATGCAATACATTTCTTCCTCAATAACCATATCCTCTTTGCTCCGGGCAAGGCCGTTAACGCAGGGGGCGTAGCAACATCAGGGCTCGAGATGACCCAGAACGCACAGCACCTTAATTGGACAGCGCAGGAGGTGGACAACAGGCTACACCATATTATGAAGGCTATACACGAGCAGTGTGTGGCGCATGGAACTCTGCCCGATGGCAATATCGACTATGTCAAAGGTGCCAATATAGCAGGCTTCATGAAAGTGGCTCAGGCTATGCTCGAACAAGGTACAATTTAAAATTTATGATTTACGATTTACGAGGCACTCTTAGTCCTGAGGCACTCCTGTGCCTCGCGCAATGTATTCCTGCACCTCGAGTGATGCACAATGTACCGCTATCGTTATTTATTTACCGCTTACGCTATTTAAGTAGCGTAAGCACTTCGTTTTTAGGGCTTCGCCCGGACTTTCGAATGGAGAACATCTCCTTAGCGTAAGCGGTACTTCGTACCATTCGCGGCAAGGCGGCAAGAACACAGTATAAATAATTGAATTTTATTGAATTAACTATTGCGTAGATGATAATATTATGGTATCTTTGTGGCATAATTAACGCCTAAAAAGATGCTATTATGT
>CAKZZM010000048.1 GCA_937885465.1 uncultured Bacteroidales bacterium | reverse complement strand
ACGGAGATTGGTGCCCGCGCCTTCGACGGCTGCACAGCACTCCTGACCGCCGAGTCCAAGGCTGCCGTGCCGCCCACACTCGGCGATGATGCGTTCATCGGCATCGATGAGAAAGCCACCCTCTATGTCACTACCTCTGCCGTAGCCGCCTACAAAGCGTCCGACTGGAGCAAATACTTCGCCATCGAAGGAGCCGGAACAGAACAGTACACAGTTACCGTAACCGTCAACGATGAGACGATGGGTATAGTTGTTGGCGGAGGCTCGTATGAACATGGCTCAACTGTGCAACTCTTTGCTTACGCCAATGAGGGATATGAGTTCGTCAAGTGGTCTAACGACGCTACCGACAACCCGCTCACCTTCATCGCTACCGAAGATACTGAGATACAGGCAATCTTCCAAGAGACCGGAACAGGCATCGATGAAATCGTCAATCGCCAATCACCAAATCACAAAATCATGATTAACGGCGGACTATACATTGAGCATAACGGTGCAATATACAACGCACAAGGACAACGAGTTAAGTAACGACAGCTCTCTTCACTTTATAATAAGAGTAATGAAGAACATAATTGGTATCACGGCATTGACTTGCCGTGATACCTCAAAAAGGCTCTTTGACATATTGGATTACCAAGATGGTAAAAAAACATTTCGACACTCTAATTTATAGAAAAGTGTAGTTTTGATGCGTAAAATTTCATGGAAAAGTGTAATTTTTATTTGCAAATTTCAATGGAAAAGTGTAATTTTGCAGCGAGAAAAGATATAGAAAAGTGCAAGCAAACAACATAACATCATGCTTTACAGGAAGATTACAACTTATATCGAAGACTATCTAAAGTCTAATGATGACCGCATCTTAATTATCGAAGGTGCTCGGCAAGTAGGTAAGTCGTTTGTTATACGCGAAGTCGGCAAACGAATTTATACACACTTTGTTGAAATCAATTTTGCAGAAGACGACGAAGGTCCGCAACTCTTTAAGAACCTTCACACAGTAGAAGACTTCTATCTGACTCTCAGTTCCGTAGCCGGTGACAAACTCGAAGACTATGATAACACTTTAGTGTTTTTAGATGAGATTCAGCATTATCCTCAATATCTGACTCTGCTGAAGTTTCTCAGACAGGATCACCGTTACCGCTACATCGCAAGTGGCAGTCTGCTTGGCATCACACTGCGCAAGACCACCTCAATACCTGTAGGTAGCATCTTGAGGAAGCGAATGTACCAATTAGACTTTGAGGAGTGGCTGATGGCAAACGGATATGGTAAGGAGGCGATTGCTTTTCTTCGTAGTTCTTACGAGAAATCAGAGAGTCTGAGCGAAGAGCAACACAACTACGTGTTGTCGTTGTTTAAGCGTTACCTTTTAGTCGGAGGCTTACCTTTTGCTGTAAATACATATCTCGAAACTCATAATATAGCCAAAGTCAGAGAGGTGCAAAACGCTATTATGGACTTGTATAAGGAGGATGCCACTAAATATGAAAATGAATCGAAAAAGAAATTACATATCCTGCGCATATATGATATGATTTCATCGCAGATGGAAAATAAAAAGAAACGCGTTGTTGTAAAACAGATTCAAGATAAGGAAAAGGACCGTTTCGATAATTACACCGAAGAATTTGAATATTTGGTTTCATCGGGTATAGCGATGGAGGTTAACGCAATATCCAACCCTCGCTATCCATTGGCAGAATCACTACATAAGAATCTGCTTAAACTCTATCTAAACGATGTAGGTTTTCTTACATCGAGACTTTATAATCTGTCTATTAAGGCAGTGATGGAGACCGAGACGAGTGTGAATCTTGGCTCTGTTTATGAAAATGTGGTAGCGCAGGAACTCTGTGCGCACTCCTATCCGCTATTCTACTACGACAACAAGGCGAAGGGCGAAGTTGATTTTATAATTGACGACACGCAACATTTTACAATCAAACCAATCGAAGTAAAATCCGGCAAAGACTATCAAGTACACAGTGCGCTCAACAGTTTTACGTCTGACCCTAACTATAAAATAGAGCAGGGTATCGTACTATCTAACTCGCGAGAGGTCGTGAAAAAAGGGAAGGTATTATATCTACCTATATATTACGTAATGTTTATTCAGAAACCTGATGCTGCGACAGTAAACGAAGACGAACTGATTTTTTAACGAACAAAGAGCAAAGACGCTGCGCTGAAGGAACAAAGAACAATGACAAAGGACGATGTGGAATGCTACGGCAACCATAGAGAGTTGCAGACCTTATAAATCACGCTCTGTACATATTGGATTACCGCAGAAGATAATATTCTGCCTAATTTT
>CAKZZM010000047.1 GCA_937885465.1 uncultured Bacteroidales bacterium | reverse complement strand
TACAGCAACTGCTTTTATGTAATATCCACATTATTTGATGTGGGAAACTTTAGTTTGTTAATATGTTGTTTTTTTGTTGTAATTGTTTTTGTTATTAAATGAATAAATAAGCTTCATTATCAGATAAAAATGCGTATTTACGCAAAAATATCACATAAATCCTTGTGTATTCCAAATATTTGTTGTATTTTTGTGCGCTGAAAGTACAAAATATTTGTAGTTACAGCCCTCGTATGGAGATATTGAATACTATTTTGACCAGTCCAAGGACGGTGATTACACCGCAATGATTGGCGTTGGCCACAGGAACCCGAGACAGGGTGTCTGTACGGCGTTCGCTGATGTATTATGCCCGTAAAGGCACTTTAGGTAATCCTCGCAAAGGTGTCTATACTAAACCCGGATACAGTGAGCAGGAGATGGCTTGCGCCTTGTTTAAACCATCGTACATATCCATGGAATACATCCTTTCCCGCACCGGCATTACCTTTCAGTATTCCGGTGATATCACCTGTATCAGTTACCAGAACCGTACCATTGAAGTAGATGGCAAACGGTATGTCTTCCGTCGTATCAATCCTATAATCTGGACCAATATGTTAGGAATTGAGCAACGCGATAATATCGCTTTAGCTACGCCTGAGAGAGCGTTTTTAGATATGATGTACCTCTCTGCGGGCCAATGTTATTTTGACAACCTGCATCCCCTTGACAAACGAATGATCCGGCAAATACTGCCAATGTATAATTCACCAACCCTGACCAAGCGTGTGGAGGCACTATTCAATGGACCTAAATAAACGCCGTTACTATCTGATACAAGTCCTATTGGCTGTCTTCCGCGATCCTAAACTAAGCAGCCTTCTTGCTTTTAAGGGCGGCACATCGCTCATGCTGTTCCACGGCTTAACGCGTTTCTCAACGGATTTGGATTTCAACCTGTTGGACCCCTCGCAGGCGGATAAAGTCTATCAGCGGCTGCATCAACTATTACTCCGTTTCGGCTCTATTGATGATAAGGCGAACAAGTTCTATGGCCCGATATTAGTGCTCAACTATGGCAAGGGCGAGCGGATGCTTAAAGTGGAGGTTAGCACCCGTGAATACCCCAACCACTATGAGATATGTTCGTTGTTGGGAACGGACATCCGCGTCATGACCATGCCGGATATGTTTGCACACAAGTTATGTGCTCTGTCGGAACGTGTCACACCGAGGGATATTTACGATGTGTGGTTTTTCCTGCAGCAACGTACTGAAATAAACGAAGAAATCGTTCGTCTCCGTACCGGAAAATCCGTTTCTGACTTTGCGTCCGACTGCGCTCAATTAGTCAAATCTTATAATCCTCGGATATTGATGCAGGGATTAGGAGAAGTGCTATTAGACAATGTATCCAAGAACTTTGTTCGGAAACAGTTGCTTCAGGAGACAGCCTCATCTTTAGAACTATTTGCCATGGTTCCGCTGATTGCTGCGCAACATGTCCCACACTTTAAAGAAGAGAATTATTTGCAATAAACCAACAATCAATAAAACAATACTCAAAAATACTTCCATAGTATATAATTTTACAATTTTGCGCTGCAAGGATACTAGTTTTCTCACATATGCAAGAAAAATAGGCATTTTTAGGCACAGAGACAGGTAATTGTGACGTAGGTTTTAATGCTATTTTTGCATGCCTCGTAACCAAGAGCGGTAGCGATAAAACTCTTGCCTGTTTCGGCATCCACAACCTCAAGCTTGTCGCCTGCATAGTCAATATACATCCGGTCACCGGCATAATGATCCACATGACCGACTGCTCTCGTACTGAGCATATAACGATTCATGAGATTACCAAACTGCGCATGACAATATCCATCGGGGTGCTCACGGCAGTACTCATCATACAGAGATTGCAGCGTTACACTCTTACGACTCAAACGAGCCGCATAATCAGGCAATAACGCATTCAATTCCTGCCATCTGACAGAGGGGGTCCGATTACGCTCGCTGTTACTGACAAACATCTCCTGAAGATGGTGTTCGGACATCTGCAACAAATGCTCTATCGGAATACCGCTCTCTTGAAACTTACGAACATAACTGCGTATCGTGTTACGAGACAACTCAAAAGCATGACTTATACTTTTGATGCTCATACCTTATACTTTTGATGCTCATACCCGCTGCATAACAGCGGAGAATGTTTTGTACTTTCATAATTTTCTGATTTTGATGTTTTATTTCCACACCGACCGGATAAGGATTAAACTAAAGGTACAAAAAACATACAAAATGGTATGGAAAACACACACAATCCCTACTTGAAATTTACAAATAGGGGTGGGCTGTCGTATTTTGGGAATAGGGGGTAGTCTAAAATCAGATAAAGGGGTCAATCATCTTCGGTTTTAGGGGTCAATCTGAATCGGATTTTCCAGGTGTTTTTGTAACCTGTTTTGGTCATTTTTATGGAAAAATGAGGATAAAATTGCATTTTTTGTCAAAATATTTGCATATGTCGCACTTTTACCATAAATTTGCGACAAATTTCAAATAAAAAAGTAAATGCAATCACTTGACGACAAGATTATTAACTCTCTGAAAAAACGCGGACGGGGTACGATATTTTTTTCTTCATCGTTTTCTCATCTTGCGCAGTCTAAAACTATTAACAAAGCGTTGGAGAGGCTGACACAAGATGGAAAGATAATCCGCGTAGCTACAGGAATATATTGTTATCCTAAAATTGACAAGGTTTTAGGACTTGGAGTGCTTTATCCTACATTTGACGAAATAGCTAATGCTATCGCAAATAGAGATAAGACAAGAATTATCCCTACCGGAGCATACGCTTTGAATAGACTTGGGTTGAGTACACAAGTTCCGATGAATATTGTATATCTTACAGACGGAGAGCCAAGAAAAGTTACTATTCATAATGGTCGCGGCATATTATTCAAACATGCTGCTCCCAAAGTTTTTGCTTATTCTGACTCGTTGGCACAACTGCTTTCTGTTGCGCTTAAAGAGTTAGGTGAAGATAATATTACAGAAGAACAAAGGCAAACAATAAAAAAAATCATCAACGAACATACACATTTCTCCATAGCAGATATGCGACTTATGCCAACATGGGTACGTTCTCTAATAGAAAGTTTATATGACTGATTATTTTTCATTGACACCGGCGCAGCAGCGCACCATTATTGACCAGACACGAAACCGCTTGGGTCTCCCGTCTCAGGCGGTAGAAAAAGACTTGTGGGTTACTTGCCTGCTTCAGATTTTGTTCAGTCTGGAATTGGATGCTAACATTATCTTCAAAGGCGGTACATCTTTATCTAAAATCGGCAACATGATTGAACGCTTTTCCGAGGATATAGATATAGCTATTGACCCGACCAAGTACGGATTAAGCGGTGACCTAACCAAGAAACAATTGAAGAACTTGCGCAAACGTTCCTCTCTTTATGTCAAAGAGGTGTTAGCTCCTACTCTCCAAGAAGGTTTGGAGAAGTATGGATTAGCAGAAAAGTTATCTATTGAGGTCGAGCCGGAAGGGGAAGGTGATGCAACATATCCGGAGCCTCGCCGCATCTTTATTACTTACCAAACACTGTTTTCCGACAAGCTGGATTACTTGCGTAATGTAGTTGTGCTGGAAGTGGGTTCGCGTTCACTGATGGAACCGGTTGTTAAAGTGCCTATCATGAGTATTATCAGTAGCACATTCCCTAATGTGAGCACATCATTTGTAACACCCGAAATCGTTACGGCTGCACCCGCAAAAACTTTCGTGGAGAAAGCATGTTTGCTGCATGAGTTGTTCTCTATTGAACGCGAAACGATTGTTGCCAATCGCCGTTCGCGCCATCTGTATGATTTGGAGCGAATGATGGATTTGGATTTTGCCAAGCAAGCTATGGCAGACAACGACTTGTGGCAGAGTGTGCAGCATCACCGCTCTGTATTCACTTCAATGAAGGATATAGATTATTCGACCGATTTCCGCAAAATCATCGTACTTTGTCCGCCGGATAAGTTTATGTCCGGATGGGAAGAGGATTACAAACAAATGTGCGAGACTATGATTTATGGCGAGAAATTATCATTTAGTGAATTGATAGACCGCATTAAAGAACTTGAAAATCGTTTCCATTCCATAGGATAGATTGTCTTTTCGCCACCCCCATTAGTGCCATACCTTTGCACAGGAAGCGAAACAGCCGCACCGAATAGTGTCCGGTGGATGGCATGAGGAATAAATGAACTGATTTGGGCTAATCGTATCATTTTGTCTCAAAATTATTTGCATAATCCAGTTATTTTGCATAATTTTGCAGCACTCTTTTGGAACGCGGTCGTCCCCGCCCGCAACCAAAACAAAAACAGGTAATAACAGAATTTGTTATATAGAAGCGATTTCTAAGAATGAACAACGTGATACAGTGCAAGAATTCCTTATGGTGACCGTATCAAAATCAGGTCAAACCGTATCATATCGTCTCAAAACATACAAAT
>CAKZZM010000046.1 GCA_937885465.1 uncultured Bacteroidales bacterium | reverse complement strand
ACTCTTTGAGCAAGTCCTGTATATCGTTCCAAATGGTGCGAGTAGAGCAGGTCGTGTTCATTCGCACACGCACCTCATCTGCAATCTTCTGCACACTCCAACCACGTTTATAGAGTTGCGCAACAATAACCATACGCCCTTGCTTTATATGGGTTCGTCTTGCGGTATTTCTTTTGCTCATAGTTTGTATAGTTTAATAAAACGCTCACACAGCAGTTCTGCATATTCTTTGTTGGCAAAGTGCTTGTGTCCGAACGCCTTATGTGTAAAGTAGTTATTTGTTTCTTTGTCGTAAACCAACTGTCCGATGAAATAGCCACACCTGTCACATAGCACTTGTACTTGCTCGGTGTTATAGCCGCCATAGCGGTTGTATTTGCCAACCTCAACCCGGAAATCTGCCGTACCGTATTTTGTATCAAATGCTCGCTTTATTTCGACACAGCGCACCGCATATTCGCGACTGCTTCGCACCAAGCCGAACTTCTGCTTGTATAGGTACTCGTCTGCGCACTTATAACACCCACCACAGCCGTCCACAGATAATAGGTCTGCGCCATACTTGGCGATGTTATACTTGCGTATCATCGGTTTTCGATAGTCGGGAGTGATACAGGTTGAGAGTAGTGGAATAATATGTTTGTTATACTTGTAACAGGTGTAGAACGATTGCAGCGTGTTACACATATAGTGCAGTAGTTGGAAATTTGGAACGAACTGCCTTACGAAGAAAGCAAAGGCGTGGAACATATCAAAACTGTCGGATAAATCGTAATCAAGACTACCGTATGTGCTATCATCATCAAATGACGAGCCGAAACCAAAGGCTGTCACTCCGTTTTTTAACCCCTCATCTATCAGCAGGCAGAGTATCAAGATGTTTTTAAGCGGGTGTTCGTTCCATTCTTTATTGCCACCAATTATGATTTTCAATTCCTTATACTCAAATCCTATCGCCTTGGCTACAGACTCTGCGTGTCTGCGCTCACTAAATAGTGATTTATTTACTCCGCCCACATACACCAATACAGGCTCGTAACCGTCCTGCTTGGCTCTTATCGCCGTGGCGAGGCAGTCTTTACCGCCCGAAAACCCGATATAGGCTATTCTTTTGCCGTCTGTGGGGTTTTGATTGGCGGAGATAAAGAAAGTATCATCTGCGCTAACTGATAGCGGCAGATTGGCTTTCTTATTTACTATTGATAGGACTTTTCCCAAGCGGGTGTTAATGTGTACCTCGGTAGGGAGTGCCTTGACACTATACTGCTCGTAAAACGGGACGAAGTATTGTGTCAATTTGTAATCGGTCGGAATGTTACTAATTGTTTGCATTGCGTTGATATTCCATTGTTATGATAAGACCTGCTTTGTTTTTATGGCGCGACACCTCAACAAATCCCATGTGTTGATAAAACCCAATAGCGTTGGTGTTCTGTTCAACAACATCCAACTGCAACTTATCATATTGTTTGTCAGCAATAGCCTTTTCTATCAGTTTGCGTCCAAGCCCCTTGCGCACTGAAGTTATCTCATATATGCGCGTCAGATTTTTGGTTTTAAGATGTTGCAGCCACAAAGAGCCGATAATCTCGTTTGTTTCGGGGTCTCGCTCAATGTGTAGATTGCCCTCTAACAGCGCATCCTTGATAGCCGGATAAGCCTCGTAATCAAGAAGACCTTTCTGTCTGAATTGGTCGCAATACTTTGAGTATTCGCGAGTTATTCGGTCTTCTGGTGTGTTGTATTTCTCATTACCCCCCCCATTATTGTCCTGTTGTTTCTCATCCTCACTCCTGTCAATAAATTTCTCTGCGATATTATCGACAATTGATTGCTCGGCTTCGGTGAGATTGATAGGAGCGAACTCGTTACAAATCTGCGTTGGGTCGCCCTTGTAAAAAATAAGCACATTTTGATGTACCTTTGTAGCCTTGCGACCATTGCGGTTCATATTATTCTCTGCTCGCATACCGCTCGAACCAACGCATTCAATCAATATGATGTCATTATACAAGTGCGCTCCATTACGAATGAATATGCGCTTAATGTCACTTGGCAGGTCATAATAGCAACCTGTTTCTTTACTGCGAACATCGCCAACCACTACAACAGCAAAACGGTTCTGTTTAAGGCAAGTTAGAGCCGATGAGAAAGCGTTGTCAAGTATGCGTAAGAACTCCTCGTATGTGGGCTGATTGCTTGCGTCGTTGTCAAGGTCAGAGTATTTTTCCAAGTCATAGTATGGAGGACAACTAAATAGCATATCTTGGCTCTCATACTCAAAATGCTTCGCTACATTTTGCCCATCGTCGCAGATATAACGAACAGGTAATTTTCTATCGGCTAATACCTCCTCATTGATTTTTACCTGTTCCTTGCGTAGTTCAATACCACAGAACTCATAGCCGCAATAGCCAAAAACGAAGCCCTTTTGAGTATCGCCTGCGAAGCAGTCAAAGATTTTGGCACCCGTGTATGGTGTAAACCACCGACACAGCACTTCCGACAGCACAGGGTCAAATAACGAAGTGCCAACACTATGTACTGTTGCGTTTGCTGCGTCTTTTTCTTCTTGCGGCACATATTTTTCAAAAAACTCCTTGAACCCAATACCTAATGCTTGGCGTTCTTTGGTGTATTTTTTATAAATGTGATTGTAACGCATTTCGTATGATTGTATCAGTAAATTATTGCGAGAACCCGAAATCTCGCCAATTATAGCACGCCACTTATTTTTGCGTTCCTGCCAATAGCCTTGTCTCGTATCAAGTACGCTAAACGGCGGAACTATAAACTTATCATTAAGTGATAATTGCAGCGCAGGGTCTGCCGTTTCGCCACCTCCATTCTCCTCTTGTTCGTGAATAGCGAGGTCTGCCGCACCACCACCAAAACCACCGCCAGAGCCAGCATAATTTTCGGGTTGCCAAACATCAACGCCCCAAGAGTTTAAGTCCTCTGCGTTCCACTCGTTGGCAAGGCGGTCGTAGTCCCATTCGCCAAACGATGAATTGTCAGCAATAATAAACTCTTTCTGTTCCTCTTTTGTGAGGGACGAAGCACGCACAACTTCGGTCGTAGGGTCTTCCAACCAACTTTGCCACGAAGCAAGTAACTGTTCTTTTTCTATGTCGGTCAAACGTTGATAGTTTTTAGTGCGCCCTATTATCTCACTTATCTCTGCGAACGAGAGAGTGGCTATTTTGTTCAATGCATTAACACGCATATTGCCACCCAAGACGGTCATTGTGTCATCTACTACAACAGGACGGATAGCAATCATCTTGGGGAACACAAGCAAACGCTCTACTAACAAGTTAAGTTTCTGCTCTCGAATGGTGCGCGGATTGGCTGCATTTACTTTCAACTGCGAAAGTTTTACCTTTTCTGTTTTCATACGATAATTGTTTAATTTGTTGATATATTGAGTTTTATTATTCCCATACTTTGTCTTGTTGATACTCTCCGAACAGTCCCCACCTGCACATACTTGCGTAGATAGGTGTATCAAGTTTGTATGTCTTGCGTAGGAATGCAGGGTCAATGATTTGCTTGCCCTCTAACAGAATGTTGTCTGCTTTGTCTTGAATAAGCACATCAACCTCTTGTTTGCCGATACAGCAAGCGAGCGAAACATACGTGCCGCATTGGTATTGTAGTGCGTAGTTTTTCGCAAGTTTGCGAGCCGCAAGGTTGAGTGTCAGGTCTGCTTTTGAGCCGTCTTTCGTCCACGGTGAGCCTCCACCGATGCGACAATTACCGCCGTAGAAATCGACAGCGAGTTTGCGCCCTGTTGTGCCACAGTCTGCAATAGATGAGTGAGCCACATAACGCCCTGTGCCGTTTACGATGAGTTCGTAGTTTCCCGGAATACGCTTGCGAACAAAGTTCTTCACCACATCAACGTGTGTTTTTGAAAGCGGAATAGCGACTATGATTTTGGTAATCTTCTTGTCTTCCATAACCACTTGTGTTTTGATGTCAAGTCCTCCTATGCCGGAGTCGAACAGCGTTTTGCAGAGCCGTTTGGCAATCGTATGGTCAAGTGGCATTCCACAGGTTTCTTTGATGAAATGACAACAGCCGAAGAATATGCCTTGGTCTCCCCAGCCGCGCAAGCCTTGTGCAATATCAGGGGACTGCTGACCGATATACTGATGCACTTCGAGTTGGTCGCCACAGATAGTGTTATCTATTCCCCACCGTTGCGCATACTGACGAGTGTAGCCGATGTCATTGACAGCCTCACGAACAAATTGCGCTATCTCATCATCAGAGAAATGACATTGCGAACTGACCTCACCTGCAAGATTGACGGTGTAGTCTTTTATTTGCACCTCGACAGCATAGCGTGTGTCAGGGTCACGCTCAATGTATCGGTCAAGCAGATAAGAACTGATATAATCGGCAATCTTATCAGGGTGTCCGAGCGATACATATTCAGAAAATGTAATCATATAGAATTGTGTATTTATGTAATTAGGCTGCAAAGATAATAAAAAATGTGTTTATATCAAAAACATTAGTGTGTTTTTGATATAAACAGTGTGTTTTTTTTGCTTTTTTAGCATTGTTTTATTGCAAAAATGCCCCCTTTATTGCATTTTTTATCAAAAGTAAGGTTTTTGTAGTTAGTAATTCGTCGGGGGTAGTTCGGAATACTCTCCAACCAAGCAACGTGGCTGTGTTGTACTTGTTCATATCACCGAGAAAGCCTTGCGGACGGACGTGTCGCCCCTGCGTCCATACTCCTCCCTCTACTTCGAGCGCAATCTTGTATTTGGGTAGCGCATAGTCAAAACGCCACTTTCGGCTCTTATAGAACTGATACTCCTTGATACACTCAACTCCTAACTCCCTTGCACATATCTGCGTAAAGATGTCTGTTGTTGGTGGAGTTATTTTTTTCAAATTTTGCGCTCTCGCACTTTTCTTCGTGCGTTTGGTAAATTCCTTGTTCATACTAAAAATCGTTGTTTCTCGTCAAAGAGAACGTAATATCTGCTTCTCCACGACCGAAGCCGTAAGGAAGCAGACCAAATGAATTGTTTAGAACGGCACGTCCGAATTATCGGAAGCATCGAACGATGTCGTTACAGGCATTTGTTGTTGCTTGCGCTCTATTTCCCGGAGTCCGCCAAGAATAGGTAGCGCACGCCGTTGCTCATCGTTCATTGCGTCATATTCCTCTCTCGGAATTTGTTGCTTGATACAGTGGGTGTCGGAGTACTGTTGGTTCTGCAACTCAATAGCGGTGCAATCAAGGTAAACTCCTTTCTCACCAAGATACAGACGGCTGTCATCTATCGGAATAACAAGACAGCGTTTTGTTGTTGTGCGTCCTTTGAGGTTCGTCACGCACGCACCCTACAATTTCAGCAGGTCGATTTTAATACCGTAATTAGCCATAATTGAAAATTGTTTTGTTAATGTTGATTTATTCAGGTAGTTCATACCATTCTTTTATGTTATCAGGGAACTTGTTTCCTATTAAGTGCAGGAAATATGTTGCTCCCTCTGTTGTCCTTACTACCACTCGTTTGTTTTCGGGTGGTAGTCGGTCTTGAACACTTATCCAAGATGCTTTCGCCTGTTGCCATTCTTCCTCCTTGGCTATTCGCACCTCATATACGAATTTCATAGCCGAAGCAAGTAATTCTTGCGCTTTGAATATCCTATTATCAGCAGCGTCAAGCAATGTGCGCATACTTTCTTCTGTCATAATAGCGTCTCCTCATTTTCTGCTATCGTCGGGAAATCAATATCGGTTTGGCTGTCTCGTATATCGTTGCATTTGACAACCTCATTCTCACGGTTGAACCATATAGGCATAAGCACGCCCTCAATGTCGTCTGTCCCTGCGCTTGAGATATGTGTTACTTTCATAGCACTAACTCCGTTTAGGTCTATACGCACCTGTGTGTCACCGCCCATTGCATTGACAAGTCTTTCGAGGAACTTACTACTGATACCAATAGCGTCCGTCTCTTGATGTTCTCCCAAATCATCGAAAATCTTTGCGAAATTCGGCACTCTGATTGCGCTCTCGTTGGTGTTCGGTCTTGGGGTTGATAAATCCCTCACGCAATAGATAATCTCATTTCCTGCCTCATCTTTTGCGTGGAAGCCCTGCTCGTCTATAGTTACAAAACTCTCCGAAAGCAATTGCTTGTAGCAATCAGCGTGAATAGACTTGCCGTTGAGGTGCTGTATCTCCTCTTCAGCAAACAGGTTATGACAAATGGTAGCGATGTCGGCTCGCACAAGAATATGAGCGTCCGAGGCATAAGCATAACCGTCACGGAAGTGAATGTAATGAGCAAATTGTCGTACATCACTCCGGTCAATTGCGCAACATAGGTGCAGTTTGAATGAACTGCCGAAATTGCGTCTTTCTTCTGAAATGTTCTTCATACTTTGAAATGTTTATAAGTTGATATTTTGTTATTAGAATGGGCTATCAGAGTCGTCATTGTCATAGCGGTCGTCAGCAAATGGGTCATTATATTCGTCATCGGTAGTGAAGTCGAATACGGCTGCCGCTTCTGCGTCCATCTGTTTTTGTTGCAGGTCGTTAATAAGGTGATTGCTGTTGTCCCATTGTGGTTCTTGACCGTCAATGAACGGTGTATATCGTCCGTTATTCAGATTGTATTTGAAATGACATTTGCCAACCTCTCCAAGGTGTCGAAACTTGACTTTTGAGACCCTGACCTCTACTTTCTCGTTCACGCGGTCACGATGTACTATTATGCCAAAGTCGCACTTGTTATAGAAATGTGCAGAGCCGCTGATGTCATATAGTGTTGGTGGCTCTATAACGCCGTCTTTGCTTTTGGGCATCTTGGTCGGGTGAGCCATAAGCACTACTAACACATCATTTTGTTGTGCGAACTTTGTCAGTTTATCAAGCAAGCCGCTGATATACTGCGTTTCGTTTTGGCTTCCTTGCTCGTTCTCCAAGCGGTTGTAAGGGTCTATAACCAATACTTTTATTCCACGTCTGCGCACAAGGAATTTGGCTCGCTCCAAAATACTATCAACACGGAAATCGTCTCTTGGGCTGATGAAGAAAAAGTCCGTTTCGAGGTGCTGTTTTACCTGCTGATACTCGCCCAATGGCAAGGTAGCCTTGCTGAAACGCTTGCCGGTGAATTTCTCTATGAGTTTGGAAGCGTGATATGCCAATGGTGCGTTTTCGGGTGAGAAATAGGCAAAACGCCAACCATATCGCATATTGAGCCGTTCTGCTATCTCGTCTATAAACTCCGATTTGCCGCTTCCGGGAATACCGGTAACAACAAGCAAGCGTTTCGTCTCAAAGGAACAAAGTTTATCGAAATTGTCGTGTCCGATGGTTACTCCTTTCTGCAAGCCGTGTTCAAAGATATTATCAAGCGACTCCTCGAAATCTGATACAACAAATATACCCTCAATCTTGATTTCAGGTGCGTTAGCAAGACATTGTAGCAGGCTTTCCTTGCCGTACTTTTGCAAATGTTCGTTAGCGTCCTTGCACCCCTCACCATATTGCACAATTCGGCAACGTTCCGCTCCCAAACGCCTGACGAGTTCGTCACGCAACATTATGCCTTTGGTGTCGGTGTCAGAGGCAATGTATATGGTCTCTTTATTCTCGAAATACTCCTCAATGTAGTCATCAAGGTAGGTCAGATTGTTATTCGCTCCATTTGGCACACTCACTACATCGTGCCGCCCGCACTCGAAGAAAGATAGTGCGTCCATTTCTCCCTCTGTGATGATACACTCCGTTGTGTCCTTGATAGCGTCAATGTTATAGGGTAGGAGTTCTGCTCCCTGACAGAGTTTGAACAGTTTATTACCTGTGCGGAACTTTGTATTGACAAGTTCTCCGTTCCTATAATAGTTGAACTGCACAGTATTCATCTGTTTATTCTCCTGTGGCATAAACTCCATACCCTCTGTTACCCTCATCGCTTCCAAGGTCTCTTTGCTTATTCCACGTCCTGCAAACCAAGCAAGTGCTTTGTCTGATATTGCGGTCTGCGGACGCGGTTTCGGCTTGCGATACTCCCTGCGTTCGCGCTTGTGTTGGGCAGGCTGATACCAAGCCTGCTGTTTTACCCATTCCTTGCGCTCGTCTTCGGTAAACTCCAAGTGACCGCTCCACCCACAATAGTGGCAGTTCCAAACACCTTTGGTAAGGTCAACCGAAAGCGACTTATCTCGCTTGTTAGAACGGTCATTGTGGCATTGTGGGCAATAGGTCTTGATATTGCCCGATGTGCGTCCGTAGGGTATCTCTATGCCGTAATCACGATATGTTTTCATATGCCTGTGGGTATCCAAGAATTGGTTTCTTTTGAGAATACACTTTCGTTGTCGGGACGTGGCGGAGCGTCCATAGGAACCGGGGGTAGAGTTGGGCTGTAACGGCGGTTGCCATCGTTGTCGATGTATTCGCCAACTCCTAATCGTAAACCCGTTATTTCGGGGTTTCTGCGCGAATTATCGGCAATATGATAGCCATTGCGTTTCTCCCAAGTACGAACGGCTGCTTTCCAATCTTTCATTGGGGCATCGCCCACCTTCCAGCCTTTTGAGGAATAGAAATCAATAAAGTACTCTGCGTCTATGCCGTTGTGACGCTCTTGACAGTATGCCTGCACATCGTGAACAGTAGGCGGAGTAAATACTTTTCTCTTTTTATTCTCTTTCTCTTTTTCTTTTTCTTTTTCTTTATCATTCTCATTACCATTTCCATTCTCATTTACATTTACACTTACATTATCAGTTCCATTTGTTCCATTTGTTCCATTTGTTCCATTTTGTTCCATTTGTTCCATTTGTTCCAATGTTACTCTTGAATACTGATTACCACGATGTCTGCGACCAGCCTCCCTGCGTTTCTCTATGATGTCATCATATTTAGAAGCGCAGTAGTCCATTCGCTCTTTGATAAATGAGAAAGCCATTTCTAAAACAGGGTCATTGATTACGAACTCCTCTCCTTTCGCATACAAGAATATATAGTCAAGCAGTTGCCCTTTCTGTTCAAGTGATAGTTGCCTTATACTTTCGTAATGCGAAACATATAGCAAGATTGTTCCTTTTTGATTGTTTGCTGCCATATTACATTGTTGCTATTAGTGATTTGCGTAACTTATCATTGCGCTCGTTCCAATCGAAACTGCGCAACATCCATTGTCTATAATCTTGTGGAATGTTTACAAGCCGCTCACCTTTGTACTTGCCAAACGGCATAATCTCAATAGGTGCTTCGGCTTTCGCGTCCACAATCTTGGTGTCTTCGCGAGTGTATTTGC
>CAKZZM010000045.1 GCA_937885465.1 uncultured Bacteroidales bacterium | reverse complement strand
GTGTTGGGGAAGAGTTCGGACATATAGACCCAGCATATCGGTCCCCAACTGAACATGAACGATGCGCTGTAGATGAGGATACTTGCCACCGACACCCACGCAGGGAGGGTTACGATATTCGTTAGTGCCACGCCGAAAGCGCCGAGAGCCATCAGCAGCGAGCCGGTAATAAGCAGCGGTTTGCGTCCGAGTTTCTCCACAGTGAAGATAGCGAGGAGCGTGAACGAGATATTGACTATACCCATGAGGACTGTGAAAATCATCGGGTTGCTAACGCCCATTGATTCGAAGATACGCGGTGCAAAATAGAGCACGGCGTTGATACCTACTATCTGCTGGAAGACGGAGAGCATGATTCCCACAAAAATGACGAGCCAACCGTAAGCAAAGAGGGGTTCGCGTGATTCGGTAGCGGTCGCTTTGATTTCCTCGACGATGGAGACGGCTTTCAGCGGAGAATGCAGTTTCATCAGTATGTCGGTTGCCTCTTTGTCTTTGCCCGCCATGACCAAGTAACGCGGTGATTCGGGCACGAGGAGTATGAGCAGTGCGAACGTAGCCGCCGGCACACACTCGGAACCGAACATCACACGCCAGCCGACCTGCTGCGTCCACTCGATGATAGCCGGATCGTTGATGTGCGAACGGACAATCAAGTAGTTGACGAAATAAACTACGAGTTGACCAAATATGATTGCAAACTGGTTCCACGAGACGAGTGCTCCGCGCCGGTCAGCAGGGGCGATCTCCGCAATGTACATCGGGCAGACGGCAGATGCCAGACCGACACCTATGCCGCCGATGATGCGATAGATATTGAAGACCACAAGCAGCGTGAAAGTAGGTACTCCTTTCGCCAAGATACCTGTTTCGGGTGCGTATGAACCCCACGCCGAGATGAAGAAGAGCAGACCTGCGATGAAGAGCGTTTTCTTGCGTCCCAAGCGCGATGCCAGTACGCCGGATAGGAGTGCGCCGATGATACACCCGATAAGTGCCGAGCTGGTGGTGAAGCCGTGCACTTGGTCAGTATAGTTGAAATCCGTGGCTGCCGAGAAGAACTGCTGCAAGCCTTTCTCTGCGCCGGAGATAACCGCCGTGTCGTAACCGAAGAGCAAGCCGCCGATAACAGCTACCAGCACAATGGATAATAAGTATAGACTTTTGTTATTTTTCATGCTGACCTAAGAGGTTATAATGTTGGTTATTCTTCATAATGATAATATGCCCATCTTCTATCACCTTCGTACATTGTACATTGTCCCTTTGTACATTATCAAGGTCGGTCGTACTATCGTTCGGAGTGATGGTGATACAGTCTAATTGTACGGCACTTGTTGCCCAATAGGCGGAGAAGCCGAGTTGGAGTACGTTCGCGCCCTCGGTGAGGCTGATATCTGTTTGGAGTTCCGTCCATTCCGTTGCTTTCGCTGCTGCGGGAAGGGTGACAGCGTTGTTATTGACGGTCAGCACGAATGGTACTGCCGCTGCTGTGGCGGAACTGAGGTAGCGTATCAAGAGCGTATATTCGCCGCTCTCGGGCACGGTGATTGTGTCACGCAGGAGGGCGTCGGTACGCGGAATGACGGAGACATAACCTT
>CAKZZM010000044.1 GCA_937885465.1 uncultured Bacteroidales bacterium | reverse complement strand
CCACAACCGGTTACAGCCCTAAATCTATACCACCTGTACTTTATCGGATGGTTACTGCGCAAACTTATGCGGAGAAACGCGGCTTAAACTTGTCGGTACTAATTGAGAATTTCTTTCAGCGTCTTGTAGCGAGTCAGGATGCGGGCGATGAGCAAGCAGTACCGGACGTTGTCTTAAGTTTGTTAGGCGCAGGAGAACATACTCCATCAGACGACCTAAACGGTCGTCAGGCGTACTACCAGTATTTAGAGGAGAAATACCAATGACACGCCTGTTTCTTTTCACCCTTTGATTATGCTAATGAGTGATATATGACAAAACTAAACCCACTAGTTTGACTTGCGTCAGGGACTAATGGGATTCAACGATGCAAAGATACAACTTTTTTTTGATATATGCAAATTATTTGACAAAAAAAAGTGAAAATAATATGAAATTTACCGATTTTGAGCATACATTGTCAGCAGAACGGATGTCAAGATACCTTAAAGCATGTGGAGGAGACAGTCGCAAAGCTATGACTCTTTACAGATATAATCTGCAACTTTCGCAAGAAATGTTCACTATGATAAGTTGTTTTGAAGTCGCCTTGCGTAATGCAATAGATATGAACTTGACACCTCGTCTCGGCAAAGACTGGCTGCGTGATGCAGTTATTGCCGATGGCATATTTACTAATCCGTTATTAAGCAAGACGGCGAATGTCATTACGCATTCATACAACAAATTGCAATCACAGCACCAATATACACACTCCAAACTTCTGTCAGATATGGAGTTCGGTATATGGAAATACATGTTTTCGCCTTTGCAATTCAGGCTGACAGGGCGAACATTGTTGCAGATATTCCCAAACAAACCTCGTTCTACTAAAAGTCAGCAACTCAATCAAGCATACATTTTCAACGAGTTGGACAAGGTGAATACTATCCGCAACAGGATTGCTCATCATGAGCCTATTTGTTTTGGTATTTCGGGTGCAAGTATTGACACGACATATATTCAAAACAAATATTGGCAGATACAGACTCTATTTGTATGGATGGGAATAGACGGCCGTGCATTACTCTACGGTCTTGATCATGTGCAGCAGGTTTGTTGCAAGATAAATAATCTTCAATAATACCCCACCGCAGGTTATGCGGTCGTCATCAGCCCGAGACGTAAAACAAGGCACGCTGAGCTCAGCAGCGTTAAAAAGTGAGTACATAATTAAAGGCGTTTATTGACGCTTGTTTTGGTCTATTGAAATCCGGAAAATTTCGCCAACCCAAAACAAGATAGTGCAATAAGCGTTCTCGTGGGTATGTTAATATCCGTTCGCGCCCCTCACTGGGCGGGAGGGTTAAGCATATCGGGCGTGGACGTTATTGTTTATTCTTGTTGGCAGGGTCATTTCCGGAACCTCAATAGAAGAGAATAAGCGTGAATAACATTCACGCTTTTTTGCATATATGCCGTTATTGATATGTTGAGGGATAACTCCTTTGTACATTGTACATTGTCCCTTTGTACATTAACAGAAATGTACTCTGATTAAGATACGTAACAATGCGCACAAAAAGCGGGCGCAAAGCACCCGCAACGGTCTTTGACATAATGTAGGGAAAAATCAATACGTCATTCCGAACAACCAGAGCGGAATCTTGTTACCGAATCCGGTTTCTATATCATCGGCGACAATCCAGCTATCGGTTATCCCCTTGATTTGTTTGTAACCCTTGGTACGACCACCCACCTCAAAGAGATATTTCTCATCTACCAGCACATCTCCCTTGTTCGGCATTGTAAGTGTATGCTGTAGAGCCATCTGGTTGCAGAAGAAAGTCTCCCGGACGGTTCCTCTCTCAATGGTAGGCGATAGCGCATACATCAGGTTGGTGTTCTCTAAAAGTATCTTCTCGGGTTTGGCGAGGGACTGGATGCCGCTTTGCTCCGGATAGAGTTTGCGTATCAGTGCCGAGTGCTCCAGAAGATTGAGTAAACGGAGAAGCTGATTGCGTGTGGTTCCGATAGATTTACACAAGTCAGAGATATTAAGCGTATAGGGAACCAGTCCGGCTAAAGCACTTAATAATTGTTTCGTTTTATACAACGATTCGAATTCAATCTGCTCTGTTTGGGGAATATCCACATCGATGATGGTAGAGATGGCTTGCTGCAAACGGGCCTGATAGGTAGATTGCGCATCCCAGTAAAAAGGATAATACCCTTGCTGCAGATACTGCGCGAAAAACGGCAGCACATGTATCTCGCTGTTGAGACGGATAGAAAGAGAGGTGTGCGACTGCAAAATATCCTCCAGACGAATACTATCCCATTGAGCCACTCCGGCAAATATGAGGTATTCGCGGAAAGACAAACCTTGCATCGTATAACTGATACAACGGCGGGACAGGTCGGCAATGGCATTATCAATCTGCAACAACGAACTACCGGTAAAAACCACATGCAGGTCGGGATAGAAATCAGAGATGTTCTTAAGCTCCTGCATCCAAGTCCGGTAGCGGTGCACCTCATCCAGAAAAAGATACTTGCCTCCATGCGTGTAATGATACTCCGCTAACTCAAGAATAGAATGGGATGCAAACCACATATGGTCTAATGACACATACAACGCTTCTTGCGGCTCCCATCCGTTTTGCCGGATGTGCTGCAACAACAAAGTTGTTTTGCCTACACCGCGCGAGCCGCGAATACCGATAAGACGATCATCCCAAACGATGAGATTGCTCAAATAGCGTTGGTAAGCCATGCTGACATTCGCAACAAGACGTCCGGATAAGATGTAAAGTTGGTCCATAAGAATGATATATTAATCAAATTTGCCGCAAAAGTACAAAAAAGATTTGAATTATGCAAATTTTCGTCTATAAAAAGACGATTTGTATATCATTTTTCGTCTTTTGAAAGATGAATTTAACTAAAGAGACAGCATCTATTCCCTACATTATCTATAAACATCAAAACCAATTGTAGCAAACCAACTAACCGAAATATTAATCATTTAAAGTTGCGCCCGACACGAATTCAGGGAAACCATTATGAGAAAAAAACTATTAACATTTTTGCTTGCCATCGTGGCAAGCGTAGGAACCATGTGGCCATCAGATACTTCTGTAGATGGCATTTGGTATGATTTCGATGCCACTACCCAAACCGCATCTGTAACCTATCAAGGTAGTTCAGGATCGAATTATTCAAACGAATACACTGGTTCTGTAGTGATTCCTGCATCCGTAACATATAATGACGTGACCTACAGCGTCACAAGCATAGGAGGCAGTGCTTTCTCTGATTGCAGTAGTCTGACCTCTGTGACGATTGGCAACAGCGTCACAAGCATTGGAATTTATGCTTTCCTTGGTTGCAGCAGTTTGACCTCTGTAACCATTCCCAACAGCGTCACAAGCATTGGAGAGGAGGCTTTCTATGGTTGCAGCGGTTTGACCTCTATTACAATTCCCAACAGCGTCACAAGTATTGGAAGTCGTGCTTTTGCCAATGTACCAATCATTTTCTATAATGGTACTGCAACAGGAGCTCCATGGGGAGCACGAAGTGTAAATGGATATATTGAAGGTAATTTAGTATATGCAGATGCTTCCAAAACAACACTATTGGCATGCTTTGCTGCGGTAGAAGGCGAGATTGTAATTCCCAACAGCGTCACAAGCATTGGAGAGAGAGCTTTCTCAGGTTGCAGCAGCCTGACCTCTGTGACGATTCCCAACAGCGTCACAAGCATTGGAAATTTGGCTTTCTATAACGTACCTAATATTATATATACCGGCTCAGCGACAGGTTCACCATGGGGGGCAAAATGTGTCAATGGCTTTGTTGACGGGTATTTGGTATATGCTGATGAGTCAAAATCTACATTGCTCGCCTGCTTCGCACAAGCAGAAGGAGAAATCATAATACCAAGTAGCGTCACAAGCATTGGAGAGAGAGCTTTCTATAATTGCAGCAGTTTGACCTCTGTAACGATTCCTAATAGCGTTATAAGTATTGGAAATAGTGCTTTCGAGTATTGTAGTAGTTTGCCTGTGATAGATAACATCCGCTATGCGGACACCTATTTAGTTGAGGCAGTCGATGAAACCCTTCCTACCTATACAATAAAGGAAGGGACGAGATGGATTGGAGATGGTGCTTTCAGAAGTTGCAGCAGTTTGACCTCTATAACGATTCCTAATAGCGTTATAAGCATTGGAGAGAGAGCTTTCTATACATGCAGCGGTTTGACCTCTATCGAGATTCCCAACAGCGTCACAAGCATTGGAAATGAGGCTTTCTTGGGTTGCCACAATTTGTCAAGAGTTGTAATTAGTGACATCACCTCATGGTGTAATATTGATTTTTCAGCTTATGATAGCAATCCTTTGTATTATGCAAAGCATCTATGTTTGAACAATGAAGAAGTTACTACTTTGATTATCCCCAACTCAGTCACAAGCATTGGAAATTATGCTTTCTATTATTGTAGCAGTTTAACCTCTGTGATTATTCCCAATAGCGTCACAAGCATTGGAGAGAGAGCTTTCTATAATTGCAGCGGATTAAGCAAGATTTATTCACTCCCACAAATTCCGCCAACAATTGGTTCATCCACATTTAATGGAATATCTTCCGATGCCGTTGTTTATGTCTCGTCAAGTGCTTTGAGTGCTTACAAATCGGCAAATTATTGGGGAAAAATGCGTTTCGTAGGTGTTAAGGCAGAAGCACAAACAACCGAATCCCCGACAAGCGTAGTAATAACAGCATCTCAAGAGCTTTGGGAGGTTATGGATGAATATATCTATCAAATTGGTATCTCCGGCGGTGAACAAGAGGCAGGCAATACGCTGGAATACATCGGCTTGGAACCGAACAGTGAATATAGCAATATTCCTGTTGTGCTGACGTCTAACACCGGCGAGACAGAGACGGTGAATGTGTCGTTTACTACTACTGCACTTGAACTGACAACCCAGCAGCCGAAAGTGGTGTCAAGCACCACGGCTATTCTATTGGCGGAGACGAACATGTCGGATGCAGAGGTTAACTGCGGCTTTGAGTGGAAACGCGAGAACGCACCCGATGCCATGGCAGGTACGAAGGTCTATTGCCCTGTAGCCAACGGCACGATGGCAGGGCGACTGAAAGGACTCAAGGACGACGTGTATTACAAGTACCGCGCGTTCTACCAATCGACAGCAGGGAACATGTACTACGGCGATTGGCAGTATATCTTCACCGGCGACGATGCCGTGGAGTTTGACCCTGTGATGTACACCTATGCTGCATCTGCTGTCACCGAGACTGAAGCCACGCTCAAAGGCTACGCCCTCGCCGGTTCGGATGAGTTCACCGAACAAGGCTTCGAGTATTGGGCAGAGAGCCGCCTTATCCCTGAAGGCGCGAACAACGCACCTGCCCGTGCATACCAGAACGCCATCGGTGAGATTCAGAGCGTGCAGGCTACAGGCATAAGCATGAAGGTGACGCTGACCAATCTGGACGAAGGTACGGTATATAAGTACCGCACGTACGCCGTGGTCAATGGCGCAAAGGTGTATGGTTCGGAGATGTCGTTCACCACGCGCGGTGAGTACCTCTACACAGTGACGTTCGTGGATTATGACGGTACGATCCTCGGTTCGGACGAGGTGCACTACGGCACCGCTGCCACCGCCCCCGAAGAGCCTTCACGCGACGGTTATAACTTCAGCGGTTGGGACAAGGATTACAGCAACGTGACGGACGATCTGACTGTCACTGCCCAATACACTATTTCCACCGCTCTGCCGGAAGTAATGACCGACAGCAGCGTGCAGAAGTTCATCCGCGATGGGCAACTGTTCATCCTCCGCGATGGCAAGATCTATACAATTATGGGCGCAGTGGTGAAGTAACTATTGCTTCCAATTTCGATAGTAGAGAACGTCTCCGAACGTTCAATATTAGTGGGGAACGTCTCCGAACGCTCGAACTTTAGTCGGCATTTAATGCCGACTTTATAAAAACGAGAAATATAAGTGCAGTGGACAATAGCGATAGCGGTACTTCGTACTTTGTTATGACTTCTCCGAACGTCTGGCGGTAGAGACGGTGTTTTCCACCGTCTCTCAAAAGTGGAGAACGTCTCCGAACGTTTTGGTAGTACGATGTACGCCGCTTATGCTAAGTACCTAAGGACAAAAAAGAGGTATTATTCCCTTAAATGAAAAAGTTTTTATTGCCGGCAGCCATATTGGTTGCCTTTATGTCGTGTAGCGGTGAGAGACACGAGGAAGAACCGCGTTCTGCCGATGATAGGATCGGCAATATTAGTCGTTCGACTATAACTATTTTCTCAACTTACAGCGCGAGTATTCAGGGACGGCAGGATATTGCTATTCTGCCCGAGATAGCAGGTCGTTTGGTCGAACTGCGCGTGCATGAAGGTGAACAGGTGAAAAAGGGTCAAGTGTTGTTTGTGATTGACCAAGTGCCTTTCCTTGCAGCGGTGGAGACCGCGAAGGCTAATGTGCAGGCAGCGGAAGCGGGTCTGTCGGCGGCGGAGTTGGTGTATAAGAGTCGTACTCAGTTGTACAACGACTCTATCATCTCGGAATATGAGATGTTGCTTGCGAAGAACGAGTGGCTCTCTGCCAAAGCGGGCTTAGCTCAGGCAAAGGCTGCTCTTGTGATTGCGGAGAACAACCTCAATTACACGGAGGTAAAGAGCCCGTCGGACGGCGTTGTAGGAACGCTGCCATTGCGCGTAGGTGCGATGGTTGCGCCGTCAATGCCGCAGCCGCTGACGATGGTGAGCGACAATACTGAGATGTATGTCTATTTCTCGATGACGGAAGGTCAGATGATGCAGACCATTCGTCAGTACGGCTCACCCACGCAGGCACTGACGCAGATGCCCGATGTGTCGTTGCAGTTATGCGACGGCTCGCTTTATACTCACACCGGTCGAATCGAGACATTCAGCGGCGTGATAGACCGCCAAACAGGTGCCGTAAGTGTGCGTGCTGTGTTCCCTAATCCTGAACGACTGTTACTCTCAGGCGGGTCGTGCGATGTGGTCATCCCGCAGGAGTTACAAGATGCACTGGTCATTCCGCAAGAGGCAACATACGAGATACAGAATAAGGTGTTTGCCTTCCGAGTGATTGACGGCAAGGCGGTTTCGACGATGGTGAGTGTCGTGCCGGTGGAAGACGGCAAGCGTTATATTGTGACCAACGGTCTGCAAGCCGGCGACAGGATTATCCTCCGCGGCGCAGGACTCGTTCGAGACGGAGAGGAAGTAGAGTAAGGTACGAAGTGCTTACGCTATTTAAATTGTATTTAAACGGTATTTAAATGGTATTTAAATAGCGATAGCGGCACTTCGTGATAACGTCTCCGAACGTCTGGCGGTAGAGACGCTATTCTTTAGCGTCTCTCAATAGTGGAGAACGTCTCCGAACGTTCAGACTCAAATAGTACATCTTAAATCGTAAAATCGTAAATATTTTCATGAATAAATCTCGTTTGACCGCGACTATTCTTTCCATCTCGCTCCTGACCGTTATGGCGGGAGCAGCGGTAGCTCCGGCGTTGGGCGCAGTACGGGACTATTTCTCTGATGCGAACCCGCTGTTGGTACAAATGGTTGTGAGTATGCCGGCACTGTTTATTATCCTTACGAACTTCTGTTTCCCGTTGCTTTGCCGCCACTTGCGCACGCGCACCTTATCTATTGTAGGTCTGCTGCTGTATGTGGCTGCCGGAGCCGGAGCGTTCTTCGCGGACAACATTGTGTCGCTGCTCGTTTTCCGTGCGTTGCTCGGCGTAAGTGTAGGAATGTTGATGCCGCTTTCCACCGGTCTGTTAGCCTATTATTTCGCACCGCAGGAGATGGCTCGTCTGATGGGTCTGTCTGCCGCGATGAACCAGATGGGCGGCGTGGTAGCAACGTTGTTGGCGGGCGTATTATCGTCCATCGCATGGAACTATGCGTTTCTGGTCTATCTGTTAGGGTTGGCGGCACTCGTAATGGTGGTGCTATATCTGCCAAACGAGCACTTGCAGCCCTCCGCCTCCGCCAAAGCAGGCACGATGGCGGTGCTGAAGCATTTTCATCCTTCTGTAGTGGGAATGTTACTGCTGATGACCATTTTCTTCGTCTATCCGACTAATTTTGCTTTGGTGGCTCGCTCGTTGGGGTGGTCGCCTACGTGGATTACGGGTGTGATGGTCGGGTTAGATGTAGTAGCGTTCTTTGTAGGGCTGGCTTTCGGTAAGTTAATGAGTACATTCCGCGTGATAATCAAGTATTTTGCGCCTATTGGGTTCCTCATCGGCTATGGTGTGATGGCACTTTGTCCGACGGCTGTCGGACTGATGGCGGGGTCGGTACTTATCGGTCTTGCCAACGGCGTAGGAGTACCATATTTGAATACCATTGCCGGCATCAAAGGCGGCAAGGACAGTACGACCACCGTTATGCCGATGCTTTCTGCCGCGCTTTATCTGGGGCAGTTCGTCTCGCCGCTCATCGTGATGCCGACGGCACTATACTGCTTCCCCTGCAATCCGAGCGGAGTATGGTGTGTCGCTGTAGGCTTGTGCCTGCTCTTCCTTCTGCAGACCTTCCTCACAAGGAAATTTCACCGGCTACCGCCGGAATAGTACATTGTAATTTGTAAATCGTAAAATCGTAAATAACTTTATGAATGTAAAGACCTTTATTGACAGACCGGTTCTGTCAGTCGTAATATCGGTATTTATCGTGCTGTTGGGCATCATATCGCTGACGACCCTGCCGATAGAGAAATACCCTGACATTGCGCCTCCTACAATAGTGGTTATGGCGCAGTACCCCGGAGCGAGTGCCGATGCACTGCAAAAATCCGTTGTTGTCCCGCTTGAAGAGGCTATCAACGGTGTGGAAAACATGATTTACATGACCTCTACCGCTTCCAACAGCGGTACGGCAGAGATAACTGTCTATTTCCGTCAAGGCACGGATGCGGATATGGCGCAGGTCAATGTGCAGAACCGCGTGGGGCAAGCAACGGGCTTGCTGCCTGCAGAGGTGAATCAGATAGGCATAACAACCTACAAGAAACAGCCGTCTATGTTGCGCACTTTCGCTCTCTACAGCCCCAACGCCACCTACGACGAGGAGTTTATCTCTAACTATATCAACATCAATATCAAGCCTGAGATGCTGCGTATCCAAGGCGTTGGTACGGTGGTCGTCATGGGCGGTACCTACTCTATGCGTATATGGCTCAACCCGGCTAAAATGGCGCAGTACAGCCTTGTTCCGGCTGATATTGCAGGCGTGCTCGGCGAACAGAACATCGAGATGCCTACAGGCTCGTTTGGGGATAACTACGACCAGACTTTCCAATATGCCATGAAGTACCGCGGTCGCCGTGTGACCGAAGAGGAGTTCGGTAACATAGTCATCACCACTCTGCCCACAGGCGAGGTGTTGCGGCTCAAAGATGTGGCGCGGCTCGAATTAGGTATCGATAGTTATAACTGGCGCGGCCTGCAGGATGGTGCACCTGGTATCGGAAACCTTGTCTTTCAGACGGCGGGCAGTAACGCCACGCAGATCAACCGCGATATCGACAAACTTTTCGACCGCGTGCGGCAGAACTTGCCCGACGACCTCGAACTCGTCACGCTCGAGAACGCTAACGACTTCCTCTTTGCCTCTATCAAGAATGTTATCATCTCACTTATTCTCGCCATACTGCTTGTCGTGCTTGTGGTCTATTTCTTCTTGCAGGACTTCCGTGCCACTATGGTGCCGACGATAGGAATTCATGTTTCACTCATCGGTACGTTCGCTTTCATCAAGATAGCCGGCTTCACGCTTAACCTGCTGACGCTCTTCGCTTTGGTACTGGTCATCGGAACGGTGGTGGATAACTCCATCGTGGTGGTGGAAGCCGTGCAGGCACGTTTTGATGCAGGCTATAAGTCTGCTTACAAAGCGTCCGTCGATGCCATGGGCGGTCTGACGGCAGCACTCTTCACCACGACGCTCGTCTTTATGGCGGTGTTCATCCCCGTCTCTTTCATGGGCGGCACTACAGGTGTGTTCTACACCGAGTTCGGTCTGACGATGGCGGTCGCCGTGGGTATATCATTCGTTTCAGCCCTCACACTGAGTCCTGCCCTTTGTGCATTGATACTCAAGCCGAACCCCGCAGAGGGCGAAGGTAGCAAGGTGGCACAGCGCGTGCGTAAGGCGTACAACACCTCTTACAACGCCCTTATGAAACATTACACGGGCGCAGCGATGTTCTTCATCCGCCGCAAGTGGCTCGTGTGGGTCTCTATCGGACTGGCAATAGCCCTGCTTATATTCTTCTTGCAAACAACAAAGACGGGTCTTGTGCCCGACGAGGACACAGGTATCTTAATGGTTGATGTATCCACTCCTGCCGGTAGCAGCGTCAAACAGACCGCACATATTATGTACCTCGTGGACTCCTGCGTCCGCACTATACCTGAGATAGAACGCGTCAACACCGTCGCCGGCGAAGGCATCATCTCCGGTACGGGTAATAATATGGGTATGCTTATCGTCAAACTGCGATCATGGGACGAGCGCAAAGGCAAGGCACACGATAACAAAGCCGTCATGGGTAAGATATACGCAGCCACATCGGGCATCCACGAGGCCGATATCTTCGTTCTTGCTCCATCTATGATTCCCGGCTACGGAACGGGTGGCGGCTTTGAGATACACGTGCAGGACAAAGGCGGACACGGTGTGCGCGAACTGTATGATGTTACGCAGTCTTTCCTCAACGCCCTGCGCCGGCGACCCGAGATAGCCGCTGCGTACTCGTCCTACAACATCGACTACCCGCAGTTCATAGTTGATGTCGATGCTGCCAAATGCAAACGCGCAGGCATATCCCCTGCCGAAGTACTATCCACCCTCGGCGGATATTACGGAGGTATATACGCCTCTAACTTCAACCGCTTCACCAAGGTATATCGTGTTATGATTCAGGCATCGCCCGAGTTCGTCCACGACCAAACCTCTCTCAATAATATCTTCGTCCGCACACATAGCGGCGGTATGGCCCCTATAGGGCAGTTCATCACTCTCACTAAGGTCTATGACCCATTGGTGCTGCACCGTTTCAACCTATACACATCCATAGGTGTTAACGGCAATATGGCACCCGGCTACTCGTCCGGTGAGGCTATCAATGCCATCAAAGAAGTAGCGGCAACGACACTCCCACGCGGATACGATATCGATTTCGCAGGTATAACGCGTGAGGAGGAGCAGAGCGGAAGCGGCAACACGGCGATTATCTTCGCTATCTGCCTTATCTTCATCTACCTCGTCATGGCTGCTCTCTACGAGTCGTTCTTCATCCCGTTTGCCGTGCTGCTGAGCGTACCCTTCGGCTTATTGGGTTCGTTTATCTTTGCACGCCTATTCGGACTTGAGAACAATATCTATTTGCAGGTCGGACTTATTATGTTGATTGGTTTGCTGAGTAAGACAGCCATCCTGCTCACGGAGTACGCCACGCAATGCCGCCACGCTGGTATGAGTCTCAAACAGAGTGCTTTCTTCGCGGCAAAGATGCGTATGCGTCCTATCCTAATGACCGCCCTTACTATGGTCTTTGGTATGTTGCCGCTGATGGTTGCCACCGGCGTAGGAGCCAATGGTAACCGCACTATCGGCGCAGGTGCCGTGGGTGGCGAACTGCTCGGCACACTCGCCCTGCTCTTCATCGTTCCTGCCCTATTCGTCATCTTCCAAGGACTGCAAGAGCGATTCAAGCCCGTTGAGTTCAAACCCTCCGACGACCCGCTCATCCAAAAAGAGATGGAGCATATCGCCGAATATAACCGAAACCGCAAAGAGAAAGGAGAAAAAGTATGAAAATAGTAGAATCATTAGTGGAGAACGTCTCCGAACGTTCGATAGTGGAGAACGTCTCCGAACGTTCGAT